>JAEZFJ010000281.1 GCA_023437755.1 Pseudomonadota bacterium | reverse complement strand
CACCAGCGCCTGGCCCGATATCGACCACATAGTCGGCGGTGAGGATGGCGTCCTCGTCATGCTCGACCACGATGACTGTGTTGCCGAGGGCGCGCAGCCGGCGGAGAGTGTCCAGCAGGCGGGCGTTGTCCCGCTGATGCAGGCCAATGGAGGGCTCGTCCAGCACGTAGAGCACGCCGGTGAGGCCGGACCCGATCTGCGAAGCGAGCCGGATGCGCTGGGATTCACCCCCCGACAGGGTGCCGGAGTTGCGCGCCATGGTGAGATAGTCGAGCCCGACGTCGATCAGGAACATCAGGCGCTCGCGGATCTCCTTGAGGATGCGCTCCCCGATCAGCTTCTGGTTTTCGGTAAAGGTCTTCGGCAGGTCCTCGAACCACTGGTAGGCGGCACGGATGGACTTCTCGGTGACCTGGCCGACATGGAGACCGTTGAGCTTCACCGCCAGCGCTTCCGGCTTCAGCCGGTAGCCGCCACAGGCGACACAGGGCTTGGCCGACATATAGCGCTCGATCTCCTCGCGCATGCCGGCGCTTTCGGTTTCCTTGTAGCGACGCTCGAGGTTGCCAATCACGCCCTCGAAGGGCTTGGACGTCTTGTACTGGCGCAGACCATCGTCGTAGACGAAGTTAATCGCGGTCTTGCCGGTTCCGAACAGCACGGCGTGCTGCACGTCGAACGGCAAGTCGTTCCAGGCCGTGCCGGTCGAGGCGCCGAAGTGCTTCACCACGGCGCTGAGGGTCTGCTGGTAGTAGGGGGCGCTGGTCTTGCTCCAGGGCAGGATGGCACCGTCGCGCAGCGACATGGTCGGGTCAGGGATGACCTGATCCGGATCGATTTTCTGCTCCGTCCCGATGCCGTCACACACCGGGCAAGCGCCGAAGGGGTTGTTGAACGAGAACAGCCGCGGCTCGATCTCGGAAATGGTGAACCCGGAGACGGGGCAGGCGAACTTTTCCGAGAAGGTGATCTGGCGGGCGGTGCCGTCCTCGTTCTTCTCGTCGGCCAACTCGATGATGGCGATGCCTTCAGCCAGCTTCAACGCCGTCTCGAAGCTCTCGGCGAGACGGCCAGAGATATCCGGACCGACGACGACGCGGTCGACCACCACTTCGATGTCGTGCTTGAACTTCTTGTCGAGGGCAGGGGCGTCCTCGATCTCGTGGTACTCGCCGTCGATCTTGACGCGCTGGAAGCCCTTGCGCATGAGGTCGTTGAGCTCGCGCTTGTACTCGCCCTTGCGGCCGCGGGCGATTGGGGCCAGCAGATAGAGGCGGGTGCCCTCAGGCAGCTCGAGTGTCCGATCCACCATCTGCGAGACGGTCTGGGACTCGATCGGCAACCCCGTTGCGGGAGAATATGGCACGCCGACACGGGCATAGAGCAGGCGCAGATAGTCGTAGATCTCGGTGACTGTGCCGACCGTGGAGCGCGGATTGCGCGACGTGGTCTTCTGCTCGATGGAAATCGCGGGCGACAGGCCCTCGATGTGCTCGACATCGGGCTTCTGCATCATCTCGAGGAACTGGCGCGCATAGGCGGAGAGCGACTCCACATAGCGCCGCTGCCCTTCGGCATAGATGGTGTCGAAGGCGAGAGACGACTTGCCGGACCCCGACAGGCCAGTCATCACGATCAGGGAGTCACGGGGCAGCTTGAGATCGATCCCCTTGAGATTGTGCTCGCGGGCGCCGCGGACGACGATTTCACGGTTCAAGCTGGACTGGGCAGGCATCATCGGGTCCGCAATTGGCTCCGCGTCTCGGTGCCGGATGGGCAGCATCGTGACGTCACAGCGTAATCATTCGAGTAGGGAAACGCAGAGATAAGCTCCGCAGTCCCCCGGTGCAAGCATCCTATCGGCCCGAACGTGGTTCGTTCCGGTCACAGCCGCGTGCCTGGAACATAGTGGGAACAGCCCGGAGTCGGTCAAGAGCCGTAGCGAACCTCGCTCCGCTGCCCGGTCACCATTTGAATGCAGTCCTTCACTGCGGCAGCGCTGCTGACAGTGGCTGTCAGCAGGGGCAGGACTTGACGGGCTTTGTGTGAGAACATAATGAGAACAAATAGACGTTCCATCTGTTCAAAAGCCGAGTTTGGTCGCGCCACGGCCCGAAAGACGCTGTAGAACAGGCGGACAGAAGCGCCCCCGCTGCACTGCGCGGGCTGAATTTGCGAGAGGTGAAGCGATGGCAGGCAGCGTCAACAAGGTGATTTTGGTCGGCAATCTCGGCAACGACCCGGAAGTGCGCAACCTGCCGAGCGGCGGCAAGGTGGTAAACCTGTCGGTTGCCACTTCCGAGCGCTGGAAGGATCGTAACACCGGCGAGCAGCGCGAAAAGACCGAGTGGCACCGTGTGGTGATCTTCTCGGAAGGTCTGGCCCGCGTCGCCGAGCAGTATCTGCGCAAGGGGTCCAAGGTCTACATCGAGGGCCAGTTGCAGACCCGCAAGTGGCAGGACCAGTCCGGGCAGGACAAGTACTCCACCGAGGTGGTGCTGCAGAACTTCAACTCCTCCATGGTGCTGCTCGACGGGCGCGGCGAGGGGGCTGGTGAAGGCGGCGGCTATGGTGGTGGCGGCGACGGCGGGTTCCGCGGCGTCCGGGATCAGGGTGGCGGTGGCGGCGGTCGCCGCCCTGCGGCCAACGCCCCGGCCTTCGAGCCCGGCGGCATGGACGACGACATTCCGTTCTGATGATACTTGAAGGGCCGCGCTGCGGCCCTTTCCTTTTCCCGCCGGGCGATGGCGCGTTCCTGCTTCCGTTCGGCGGCCAGATGCTGAAGATGTGACACGGGTGCTATCGGGGAGGGATGAGATGGCACAGAATCCAACGAGCCTGCGGGGGTATGCGCAACCCTTCCTGGAGGCCGTGCTGGTCTATCTGGTCGCGGCCGTTGCCGTCGGCCTTGCGCTCTTCGTGCTCGGTTTCGTGCTGGGGCCGATCCCGTACGAGCTGTGGATTGTCAACGCCGTGGCCACCTGCGCGACCGTGGCAGTGGCCACCAACTGGCGACGCAGCTGAGGCTGACCTCACGACAACAAAAGGGCGGCATGAGCCGCCCCCTTGTGTTCGCCGGCAAAGGTGAGCCTCAGCGACTGAACGGCACTTCGGCGTGAAGGCTGTCACCGCTTTCGACGTAGACGACGTCGAAGGTGACGTCGATGGCATTGCCGTTGAGGTTGATCTGGGCGCTGATGTTGAGGTCCTTGCCCTCTTCATCCTGGTCGCGCTCGCGCAGATTGAAGATGAGCCCGTTGCCGCGCTTCTGACCGACGGCAATGCCGGTGAAGGTGGCGTTGGACGTCATCGCAGCCTCATAGCGGCGCGACGCTTCCACATAGGCGATGGTACCAGCGATGGAGAGCTGCGTGCCCGCAAGGGTGCAACGGCCGCTGTAGTTCACCTTGTCCTGGTTGCCGTGCGTCAGTGTCAGACGGCAGACCACCGTTTCGCGCTCGGCGCCGACCAGCACCCCGCGACCACGCCACTCCCCGATATAGGACTGAATGAGTGCCACCTCGGCTGGTCCGGCGAGAGCGGGCGCGGCGGAGCCGCCGGCAAAAAGCAGACCGACAAGAGCAGCAGCCCGCGTCAGGCGTCGGAAAAGGGTCATCGGAAAAGGCCTCCAGTCCAAATCATGCCCCCGGCAGATCCGTGCCGGAAACCGGTAGCAGAAACCGCGTGCAGCGCCGCCTTCTTCGCCACAATGTGAATTGCAGCAGTGCCTTGCGTCTCCACGGAATCACCTGCCCAATCTTGTAAGCGGCAGCGGCGGAGCGCCGCAAGCGGCGCCATCATTTGCGGAGTTCCCACGCTCCATCAGTGCCACCGTCGCCGGTCGCAGTGTCGCCCGTGGGATCATCCGGGGTCGGGGCGTGATCGGCGGTGCGCACGCGGATCTTGCCCAGCGGCGCGAAAAACTTGCCGCCCGCAGCCAGAAGCGCTGGCAGGATGAAGAGGTCGCCGATCACCGCGAAGCCGAGGGTCGAAACGAACAGCGTTCCGAACAGCGCTACCTGCGGAAGCTCGGAGAAAGTGACGATGATCACCCCCGAGCACAGGATGATGGTGGTGGCAACGATGGCGCCGCCGATGCGCTCGAGCGTGTGCTTCACAGCCTCGAGATGAGGCCGGCCCTCCTCACGACGCGAATGCAGGTAGTGCGAGAGGAAGTGCACGGTGTCGTCCACGGCAATGCCGAAGGCGATGGTGAGGGCAATGACCGTGGTCAACTGCAGCCCGGCACCGGTGAAATAGAGCCAGCCGATGGTGCCGAGCACCGGGAACAGGTTGGGAATGGCCGAGGCCACCGCCACCCGATAGGACTGGAAGGCGAAGCCGATCAGGGCGATGTTGACCAGCACCGACAGGGTCAGGTCCATTTGCAGCCCCCAGACGATGTCGTCGGTGGCGAAGGTGGTGAGGATGCGGAATCCGCCGACTTCGGCATCAGGCGCGCCTGCCGCGACCAGATCGGCCTCAAGGTCGCTCACCAGCCTCTTGAGAGCATCGGATTCGATGATGGTCGGCATGAAGCCAGTGATCAGCGCCTGCGATCCGTCATCGGTAACGAAGCGCTTGCGCATGAACGGGCCCACCGCCTCGAACACCTCTTCGCGGGTAAAGCCGGCATCGGTGTAGTTGGTCATGCTGGCGGCGGAGATGACCTTGTTCTCACCGAGATAGGATTCCAGCACCTCGTGGACGGTGCGGATCTTCTCGTAGTCCTGCGGGCCGACATTGGGGTCCATCTCCACCAGAGGCACCCGGATATAGAGCGGCGCCACACCACCGACGCCGCTGTCGATCTGCTCGGCGGCGGTGAGGGCGGTGGAGTCCTTGGCGACGAAATCCTCGAAGGAGAAGTGCGGCTTGATCAGCCCGTAGGGGATGAACAGCAGGATGGTGACGACGATCGCAGCGATCGAGAGCGGCCGGCCGAAGCGGCGGGCCAAAAACCAGCTCAGCGGCAGCGGCGCCGTCAGCACCAGGCTCGAGCGCTTGGGCGCCTTGAAGCCCATGCGCACTGCAAACTTCAACAGCAGCGGCAGGAATGTCATCAGGCACACGAACAGGAGGAAGGTGCCGATGGCACCAGCGGCCGAGAACTCGCGCACACCCTGTCCGGGCGTGATTGCCAAGGAGGCGAAGCTGACGAAGGTGGTGAGCATGGTCAGCGCCGCAGCGGGACCGACCAGCTTGACCGTGGCGTCGACGGCCTTGTTGGGCTCCATCCCATCCCGCCAATAGGCGAGCCAGTTGAAGACGAAGAACATCGACTCCGCAAACGAGATCACCAGCACGAGGGTGGTGACGATGATGGTGAGGAAGCTGAACGAGCCGAAGAGCAGCAGGATTATGCCCATCGACCACATTACTGCAAGGAACGGCGTCGCCGCCACGATCAGCGCGCCCCAGAAGGAGCGCAGCGCAAACAGGGCGATGATGGCGCCGAGCCCGAAGCCCCAGACGGTGAACTTCACCTGGTCGTCGACGGCGGCATTGAGCATCTCCGAGGTCCAGACGGGCGGACCGGTGATCTCGATGGAGACCTGGTCAGTCTGGTAGGGGGCGATGGTCTCGCGCAGGCTGGCGATCATTGCCTTGGCGCCCTGCTCGCGTACGATCTCCTGGTTGGGGAACATGATCAGCACCACGCCGGAAAGGTCCGGGGTGATGAGATTGCGCATCATCGGATCGTTCTGCTGCAGGTCGGTGAGCGCCAGCGCCACCTCGGCGAAGTCCTGCATGCCCTCGGGCACCGCGGGCACGGAGCCGCCGTCTTCGGTCGGCTTGCGCAGGGTGAAGGGGGACATGGTGCCGACGGCGAACTCGTTGAGCTCGAGTTCGAAGGCGAGTTCGCGGATCTGTTCCAGCACCACCGGGTCGGTCAGTTGTGGGGAGCTGACCAAGACGTAGATGTCGTTTTCGAAGGTGCCGAAGGTTTCCGACAGGTGCTCGTAGGCGTCATAATACTGGCCGGAATGGGCGTAGACGCGCAACAGGTCGCCATCGACATTGGCGCGCGGGATCTGGCTGAAGCAAAGGATGCTGAAGACGAGGACGAGGATCGCCACGACGCGCGGGAAGCGCAGGGTGGTGAGGCCGATATGTTCGAGGCCGAAGCCGATCGAGCGGTCATGGACGAAGTGCGCCCACAGGCGCTTGACGATAGACCCCTCAGCCACTCTGCCCCGACTCCCCCCGCACCAACAAACACCGCGGTTTACTACGGGTTTGTGGAGACTGCGTCCAGCCGCCGCAGGAGAGCCGCTGCCGCCGGACGCGGGGGGGTGACGCGATCAGCCCTTGAGACGATCGGCGTTGGCGTTGAGGAAATCGGCCACAGCCTGTGGCTTGCGACCACTGAAGCGCTCCACCGTGTCGGTGGCGATGTCGTGGTAACCGGCTGCTGCGTCCCGGTCGAAGGCGACCAGCAGTTGCGCCATGAACGGCGGCAAGCCGGCGGCCTTCATGCCGTCGAGCAGTTGCTCGCCGCTGAGGCCGATGCGCTGGATCGGCTTGCCGGCGAGGTCGGAGATGAGGCGGGCGACCTCCTCCAGGCGGACAGGCGCGGGGCCGGTGACGTCCAGGATCTCCTTGCCGGAGGCGGTGAGCAGCGCGCCGGCGGCGGTGCGGGCCGCATCGGCGCGGGTGACATAGTTGCGACCGCGGCCAGCGGTGGCGTCGAACATCTGACCGGTAGCAAGGGCAGGGCCGGCAGCGTCGAGGGTGACGTCGGCATAGATGTGGTTGCGCAGGACGGTGAAGTCGAGCCCCGAGGCGGCGATGGCGACTTCGGTCCAGTAGTGGTCGGCGATGCCCCCAACGCTCTCATTTGGCCGCGGGTGGGGGGAAGAGGTGTAGACGATGTGCTTGACGCCGGCCGCCTTGGCCGCGGCGACCGCCCGCGCCTGGTGCTCGCGGCGGTTCGGCGCCACGGTGCTGACCAGCAGCATCCGGTCTACGCCGGCCAGGGAGTCGGCGAGATCGCCTGCGTCGAAATCCACCATGCGGACTTCGGCACCCTTGGTCGCGAGATCGGACAGGGCGGCGCTGTCGCGGGTGCCGGCGACGACCCTGGTGGCTCCGCGTTCCAGCAGCGTCTCGACCGCGATGCGGCCGAGATGTCCGCCGGCGCCGGTCACCAGCAGCGTCTGGTTGCTGTAGTCAGTCATGGTGTTCTCCTGTGGTGCCACTCTTGCTGCACATGCGGACAGAGAGTAGGTATCTGATGGAGAGTGCTAGTTAGCGGCCATAAGGTGGTTGCGAAAGGAGGCACTTTCTCTCTCTCAGGTCACCCGGAGGTAACCCCATGCTCGGACCCAATGATCAGGCGGCGGAGTTCGTCGAGCGGTGGAACGCGGCGCCCACCGACACCACCGAAGGTTGCCCGGTGCGCCAGGTGCTGGACAAGGTGGGTGAGAAGTGGAGCGTGCTGCTGGTGATGACGCTGGCAAGCGGCCCGCACCGGTTCAACGAATTGCGCCGCCGGGTGCCGGACATTTCTCAGAAGATGCTGACACAGACCCTGCGCGACCTGCAGCGTTTCGGCCTCGTCAGCCGCACGGTGTTCGACACTAATCCGCCGTCCGTGGAATACCGCCTGACCGAACTCGGCCAGTCGATGATCGTCCCGCTCGGGCATCTGATCAGCTGGGCAAGCCAGAACTACGGCCAGATTGCCGCGGCGCGGGAGAAATTCGACCAGGCGGCCGGACACTCGGCTGGAGCCATCGGGCGATTGCGCCACTCACCTGCACCCTGACAAAATCAGGAGCAGGGTTGAGCCGCCCCGTCATGGCCACCACAACTGAGGCATGCAAACTTTTCCAACGGCCGAATGGGCAGTCCGCGCCAGGCTATCCGAGATGCTTGGAGAGCAGGTCGCGACAGGGGCAGAACTGCTGGCGCAGCCGTTGACCGGGGGCACCGAGGCCAATGAAACGGTTCTCTACACCGTTCGCTATCGGGAACCGGCTCAGCGAACACTGCGCGTCGTCGTCAAGAGCCTTAGCGGCCGTCCCGCACGAGAGGCACAGGTCTACGCCAATTTGGTGCAACCTTATGCTTCCGCGCTGGCTCCGCGGCTACTCGCCGTCAAGCGTGACCGGGAACATCTGTTTCTGGTCATAGAGGCTGTCCGGCCCAACCGGGCCTGGCCCTGGCGGGACAACGCGGCGACCGTCAGGCTTCTGCACGAGCTAGGCCGCTTCCACGCCCGTGTCGAAGGGCGGCCGGTGTCGATGCCTGGTTGGGACTACGATGGTGAGTTGGCCGAGAGCGGGCAGATCGCAGTTGATCTGCTGGATCAGTGCCGCGTTGCCGAGGAATTCCGGCCGCTGGTTCGGCACCTGACGGTGCTGCGGCGGTTTGCCGAAAATGCGGGTCGCCTGCGGCGGCAACTGCTGGTGGAGGCGCCGTTTCATGGCAGACCGATCCATGGGGATGTTCATTCCGGCAACGCCCTGTTCCGCGGCTCGCTGCCGGGGCGCCCGGTCCTGTTCGACTGGGGGCGCGCGCGCCATGGCTCACCGCTCGAGGACGTCAGCTCGGTGCTGCAGTCCCTGCGGCAATGGGAACCCGAAGCCATGACGGCCCATGATACGCTCCTGCGACGCTACCTCTCGGCCCTCGGAATGGATGGTCGGCTGACGGGCGGTGTGCGGAGTGCCTACTGGGTGGCTGCAGCCTGCAACATCCTCAGCGGCGCCCTGACACTCCATCTTGGACAGGCGCTGGAACACGGCCGTGACGAACGGCAGAAAGCCGAGGCCGTTGCCATGGCTCAAAACTGCCTCCGTGTCGTGCGCCGCGCGCATGCGTGGGCCTTCTAAGAGTCGCATCGCGGGCGTCCTCTTGGCCCGACGGTGCCGGGAGGTATCCTTGGCCCGTCGCTCGAGGTGCCGAAACTCCGCATTGCAGGCAGCAGGGTGCCTCGCCAACGAGCCGGCTGCGGCTCTCCACAGCCGAAGCACCCGAAATCCTCGCAATTCGGGGCCGGATCACCTATCTAGGGGGTAGTCAGAACAAAGCAGAATCACCCCAGTGACCGATACGCCAGACAACACGGACGGCGGCGCTCTGCCTTCCGATATCGCGCCGATTTCCATCACCGACGAAATGCGCAAGAGCTATCTCGATTACGCCATGAGCGTGATCGTCAGCCGCGCGCTGCCGGATGTGCGCGATGGCCTCAAGCCGGTGCACCGGCGCATCCTCTTCTCCATGAGCGAGAACGGCTATGAGTGGAACCGCCCGTTCCGCAAGTCGGCTCGCGTCGTCGGTGACGTGATCGGTAAGTACCACCCGCACGGGGATAGCGCCGTCTACATGGCGCTGGTCCGCATGGCCCAGGATTTCTCCATGGGACAGATGCTGGTGGAAGGGCAGGGCAATTTCGGCTCGGTCGATGGCGATATGCCGGCGGCCATGCGTTACACCGAAGTGCGCATGCAGAAGATCACCAACTCCATGTTGGACGATCTCGACAAGGACACGGTCGACTTCAAGCCCAACTATGACGGCTCCGAGCGCGAGCCGAACGTGCTGCCGGCGCGGTTCCCCAACATGCTGGTCAACGGCGGCGGCGGTATTGCCGTGGGCATGGCCACCAACATCCCGACGCACAACCTGTCCGAGACCATCGACGCCGCCGTCCTGCTGCTCGACAATCCGGATGCACCGACCGAAGAGCTGATGGAGGTGCTGCCGGGGCCCGATTTCCCGACCGGCGGCATCATCCTCGGGCGGGCCGGAATCCGCTCCGCCTATGAGACCGGCCGCGGCTCTGTGATGGTGCGCGGTCGCGTCAGCATCGAGGAAGTGCGCAAGGAGCGAGAGGCCATCATCATCACCGAGTTGCCCTACCAGGTGAACAAGGCGGTGCTGGTCGAAAAGATCGCCGAACTGGTGCGCGACAAGCGCATCGAAGGCATCGCCGACATGCGCGATGAATCCTCGCGTGAGGGCATGCGCGTCGTCATCGAGGTCAAGCGCGACGCACTGCCGGACGTGGTGCTCAACCAGCTTTACCGGTTCACGGCCCTGCAGTCCTCGTTCGGCTGTAACTTCGTGGCGCTCAACGGCGGCAAGCCGGAGCTGATGAGCCTCAAGCAGATCCTGCAGGCCTTCATCGACTTCCGCCAGGAAGTGGTGACCCGCCGCGCCCGGTTCCTGCTCAACAAGGCCCGTGACCGCGCCCACATCCTGGTCGGCCTTGCCGTGGCCGTGGCCAATATCGATGAAGTCATCGCGCTGATCCGCACCGCCCCCGATCCGGCGACGGCGCGCGAGCAGTTGATGACCCGTCGGTGGCCTGCCGCCGATGTCGAGCCACTGATCAAGCTGATCGACGATCCGCGCCACCGCATCAACGACGACGGCACCTTCAACCTGTCGGAGGAGCAGGCCCGCGCCATCCTGGAGCTGCGCCTCGCCCGCCTGACCGCCCTTGGCCGCGACGAAATCGGCGAGGAACTCAATGGCCTCGGCAGCGAGATCGAGGACTATCTCGACATCCTGCGCAGCCGCGAGCGGGTGATCGACATCGTCCGCACCGAACTCATCGAGATCAAGGACCAGTTCGGCTCGCCGCGCCGCACCGAAATCAGCGACTCTGCCGCCGATTTCGAGGATGAGGATCTGATTGCCCGCGAGGACATGGTCGTCACCGTGTCGCACGAGGGCTACATCAAGCGCGTGCCGCTTTCGACCTACCGGGCACAGAACCGCGGCGGTAAGGGCCGCTCGGGCATGGCGACACGCGAAGCCGATTTCGTGTCGCGCCTGTTCGTCGCCAATACCCACACGCCGGTGCTGTTCTTCACCGACCGGGGCATCGCCTACAAGCTCAAGGTCTGGCGCCTGCCGCTCGCAGCCGCCAATGCCCGCGGCAAGGCGCTGATCAACATCCTGCCACTCGCGCAGGGGGAGCGGCTCACCACCATCATGCCGCTTCCTGAAGACGAGGCGAGCTGGAGCAACCTCGACATCATGTTCGCGACGACCCGCGGCACCGTGCGCCGCAACTCGCTCGCGGATTTCGTCGAGGTTCGCCAGAACGGCAAGATCGCCATGAAGCTGGACGAGGGCGACCATATCGTCGGCGTCGACACCTGCACGGCCAACAACGACGTGCTGTTGACCACCGCGCTCGGGCAGGCCATCCGCTTCCCGGTCGAGGATGTCCGCCGCTTCAAGGGCCGCGATTCCATGGGCGTGCGGGGTATTGCACTCGCCGATGGCGACAAGGTCATCTCCATGGCGGTGATCAACCACTCCGATGCCACGGCAGAGGAACGGGCCGCCTATCTCAAGATGAGCCGCGCGGTGCGCGGCGAGGGTGAAGGCGAGGACGGCGGCTCGGACGAGGCCGATGTGGTTGCCGGCGAACTGAGCCAGGAGCGCTACGCTACCATGAGCGCTACCGAGCAGTTCATCCTGACGATCTCGGAGAACGGCTACGGCAAGCGCACCTCGAGCCACGAGTACCGGATCACCGGCCGTGGGGGTAAGGGCATCGTGGCCATGGCGGTGAACAAGCGCAACGGGAATCTCGTCGCCAGCTTCCCGGTGGCCGAGGACGACCAGATCATGCTGATCAGCGACGGCGGCCAGACCATCCGGCTGCCGGTGGGCGGCGACAAGCCGATCCGGATCGTTTCGCGCGGCTCGCAGGGCGTGATCGTCTTCGACACCGCCGAGGACGAGAAGGTGGTGTCCGTCGAGCACATCAGCGAGCCCGAAGGCGAGGAGCCCCCGGAGATGGACGAAAGCGGTCCGATCACCCCGGGCGGCGTAGAATAGGAAAAGGGGCGCTGCGGCGCCCCTTGTCATTTCCGGCAGGCGGTGGCTTGCTCCGCATGTCGGGACGGGAGCCGAACATGCCATCCACACGCATCGAAACGCCGCGCGGCTGGCTCGGAGAGCGGCGCCGGGACTTCGTCGAGGCCGTGCAGCGGGCGCTGGTGCGGGGCATCCTCATTCCTGAGGCCGACCGATCGATCCGGCTGTTCGAGGTGGACGAGGACGCAATCATCACGCCGCCACACGCGGGGCCGCGCTACACCGTGGTCGAGATCACGCTGTTCACCGGGCGCAGCATGGAGGCGAAGCGCCGGCTCTATGCAGCGCTGGTGGAGGAGCTGGCCCCATTCGGCCTCGAAGCACGCGACATCAGGACCATCCTGGTGGAGGTCGATCGCGAGAACTGGGGGCTGCGCGGACTGCCGGCCAGCGAGATCGAGCTGAGCTTCAAGGTCGACGTCTAGCCCGGTTGCACGACACGGATGGCCGTGACAATAACGTCTGCAAGAACAATTGGGAGTGAGGCATGGCGCGGCTCGTCGGCTTTTATCCGGGGTCGTTCGACCCCCTCACCAACGGCCATCTCGATGTCATCGAGCGCGCCTGCAAGCTGGTGGATACGCTGGTGGTTGCGGTGGGAATCAACGCGACCAAGAAGAGTCCGCTGTTCAGCCACGAGTACCGCGTCGCCATTCTGGAGCAGGTGCTGCCTGCCATCGGCAAGCGCACCGACACCGAGTTCCGCATCGTCGAATTCTCCGGGTTGATGGTGGCGGCGGCTCGTGAGCACGGCGCCAAGCTGATCATTCGCGGCCTCAGGGACACCACCGACTACAACTACGAGATGCAGATGGTGGGCATGAATGCCCAGATGGCACCGGACCTGCAGACCGTATTTCTGCCCTCGAGCCCGCCGGTTCGGCACATCTCGGCCACATTGGTGCGGCAGATCGCGGAAATGGGCGGTGACATCTCCGCCTTCGTCCCACCGATCGTGCTCAAGGCTCTCAGCTCCGGAAAATGACCGTGATTACCCGCCGTCTGTTCAACACCCTCGTGGTGGGCGCTGCCGCGCTCGCCGCCTCCTCCACCATCGCCACGGCCCAGGAAGGCAAGCCGCATCTGATCCTGACTCTGCCCCAGGGCGAGGTGGTCATCGAGCTGCTGCCCGAGATTGCACCGCAGCACGTCGAGCGCGTCGTAACGCTGACCGAGCAGGGGGCGTATGACGGCGTGGTGTTCCACCGCGTGATCGAAGGCTT
>JAEZFJ010000268.1 GCA_023437755.1 Pseudomonadota bacterium | reverse complement strand
GATCACGCCTTCGAGGAAGTTCATCCGCGGCGAGCCGATGAACCCGGCGACGATGATGTTGTCGGGATTGTCGTAGAGTTCGATGGGGCTTCCCTGCTGCTCGATGCGGCCGGCGCGCAAGACGACGATGCGGTCGGCCAGGGTCATCGCCTCCACCTGGTCATGCGTGACGTAGACCATGGTAGCGCCGAGTTGCTGGTGCAGGTTGGCGATCTCGATGCGCATCTGCACGCGGAGCTCGGCATCCAGGTTGCTGAGCGGTTCGTCGAACAGGAAGGCTTTCGGCTGGCGCACGATGGCACGCCCGATCGCCACGCGCTGGCGCTGACCGCCGGAGAGTTGGCGGGGTTTGCGGTCCAGCAGGTCCGTCAATTCCAGGATGCGAGCGGCGTCGGCCACCCGCTGGGCGACCTGGTCCTTTGGTGCGCCGCCCATCCGCAGCCCGAAGCCAAGATTTTCGGCCACCGTCATGTGTGGATAGAGTGCATAGGACTGGAAGACCATGGCGACCCCGCGCTCGCTCGGGTCGAAATCGGTCACATCCTCGCCGCCAATGAAGACCTGACCCGCGCTTGGCTCCTCGAGACCGGAAATGGTGCGGAGCAGGGTGGATTTGCCACAACCGGAAGGACCGACAAACACGACGAACTCGCCATCGGCGATGTCGAGGTCGATGTCATGGATGACTTTCACCGAGCCGAAGCTCTTGTTGATCCCACGTAGTTGAAGTTCGGCCACCGTTTCCTCCTTGCCGATGGTGCTGGCACAGGGCTGCGCCGCAGCCCTTGCCTCCAATGCCTGGCAGCGCACTGGGCATCTACCATACAAGTATTTGTCTATCAGGCTTTTTGAAGCTCTTAGTAGTTCGTATCAGTGTTCATGAATACGCTCGACGGGCAATGGTCCGCTGAAACGCCCTGTCAGTAAAGCCCAACTTTACCCCCATGATCATTCCAGTGAGGTACGTTCCTCTTGCCTGTCTGCGAAAGGCATGTCTACAAATTGGCAGGTGGTGATTTGTGGTCCGCTGCACACCACTGCGGCCCGGGAGGAGACCAAACTGGTTGTCGGCCGCTAAAACAGGAGGATTCAATGAAGCACATTGCGCTCGCCGCAATGCTCGGCTTGGCCGCCATCATGCCGGTCCAGGCCCAGACCGTTGTCAAACATCTGCACATCACGTCGATCCCGGCGGAAGTGGAGCTGATGAACTCGATCGCCGAAGAGTTCATGGCCCAGAACCCCGACATCAAGGTGGAACTGCCTTTTCTGGAGAATGAAGCGTTCAAGGCCAAGCTGACGACGCTGCTGCAATCAGCCGATGCGCCCGACGTGTTCCATTCCTGGGGCGGGGGCGTGTTCTATGAACAGGCCAAGGCAGGGTTCCTGCGTCCGGTGGAGGACGCACTGAGCCAGGAGGCGCTGGATAATCAGGGTACCGCCGGCGTTTCGGCGTTCACCGGCCCGGACGGGCATGTCTATGGCGTCGCTCGCGACGTCAGCGAAGTCGTGCTGTGGTACAACAAGGCCCTGTTCGAGCAGGCCGGTGTGGATCCGGCAAGCATGGAGACCTGGGAAGGGTTCCTTGAAGGCGTCCAGACATTCAAGGATGCCGGCATCACTCCGATTGCAGTGGGCGCCAAGGACAAGTGGCCCGCTCACTTCTGGTGGTCAAAGCTGGTGGTCCGGCTTGCCGGCCAGGAGGGCTTCGAGGCTGCCGCTCGCGGCGAGGGCGACGGCTTTGCCGGCGAGGATTTCGTCAAGGCCGGCGAGTACTTCATCGAGCTTGCCGAGATGGAGCCGTGGCAGGATGGCTTCCTTGCCGCCAGTTATGGCGACGCATCGGGTCTGTTTGGAGACGGCAAGGCGGCGATGCACCTGATGGGCGACTGGGACTACGGCGCCATGAAGGACAACTCCGCCACCAAGGAAGGCATTCCGGATGACCAGCTCGGCATCCTGCCTTTCCCGACCATCGAAGGCGGCAAGGGTGACCCCAGCGATACTCTGGGCGGCATCGGCGGCATCCTGTTCTCCAAGAACGCCTCGGATGCGGCGGTGAAGTGGGTCGAGTTCTTCAACTCCGCCGAACAGCAGCGCAAATATGCCGAAGCGGCCTATTACATCCCGATCGCCAAGGGCGCTGCGGATGTGATGACCAACCCGTTCAAGGTGCAGATCGGCCAGAACATCAGCAATGCGCATTGGCATGCCCTGTTCTTCGATCAGGCTCTGGGTCCCAATGTCGGCGGCGTCGTGAACGACGTGTCGGCGGACCTGGCTGCCAATGCGATCAGCGCCGAGGAAGCCGCTGAACTGATCAAGGAGGCCGTGGACGACTCTCTCTAAGCCGCCACAGCTTTCCGGCGGGCGGCGCAGCCCGTCCGCCGGACCACTCTGAACACTTGCATTCCTGCCCGCCTGCGGACGTCGCCCTCGGATCCTGGCCCTGATGGTCGGGTGAGCCGGGTTCAGACACCACATCAGGGCAGGGCAGAGGACGCCGATGACCAGCATTGCCACTGCCTCCACTCCCGCCCTGGTTCCGGCGGCGACGCGCCGCTACCGATATGTAGAGCGCAAGAGCCTCGTGCCGCTGCTGCTGTTCCTGCCGCCCTCCATCATCCTTTTTACCCTGTTCGTCGTCCTGCCGATGGTCGATGCGGCCACGTTCTCCTTCTTCAAGTGGAACGGCTATGGACCGATCACGGACTTCGTGGGCTTGAAGAACTACGAGGACGTGCTCACCCACCGGAATTTCGGTACGGCGGTGCGCAACAGTCTGATCGTGGTGGCGGTGTCGCTGCTGATCCAGTTGCCGCTGGCGATGTGGTGCGCAGTGGCTCTCTCCGAGCGGGGCGCGCACATCAACCTGATCCGGGTGCTGTTCTTCCTGCCCTATATGCTGGCCGAAGTGGCCGCGGGGCTGATCTGGAAATTCGTCTACGACGGCAACTACGGCCTGCTGCCTGCGATCGGAAGCGCCATCGGCGTCGAGACGCCGTTCGTTCTCGGGGACCGATTCTGGGTCATGCCGGCCATCATGCTGGTGATCACGTGGAAATATTTCGGCTTCCACATGATGATCTATATCGCCGGGCTGCAATCCATCCCGGGCGAGGTGATCGAGGCGGCTCGCCTTGATGGCGTCAAGCGCTGGCAGATCGTGCGCCATATCCAGATCCCGATGATCCGCTCGGCCATCGTCATCTCGGTGTTCTTCGCCATTACCGGCGCGCTGCAGTTGTTCGACCTGATCATTCCGCTCAGCAATGGCGGGCCTTCGCACTCCAGCCACACCATCGTGACCTTCCTCTACCAGTTCGGCATCCTGCGTATGAACCTGGGCTTTGGCGGCGCGGTCAGCGTGCTGCTGTTCATCGCCTGCGTGATCGTCGCGCTGGCTTATCGCCGTGTGCTGTTCAAGGCGGAGCAAAACTGATGTCGACGACCACCAGGAAGCGCCGTCGTCCCGCGATTTCGGGGGTTAAATGGCTGACGCTATTGATCGTGGCAGCCTTTGTGATCGTGCCGTTCTACACCACGGCGTTGGGCGGGTTTAAGGAGATCGGCGAACTGCGGGTCAATCCGTTCGGCCTGCCGGCGAGCTGGGATCCGGTGCGGTTCGCGGAAATCCTCGGTGGGCCGCGTTACTTCTCGTCGCTGGGGAACTCGCTGCTGATCGCCGGGAGCACCGTGGTGTTCTCGACGCTGGTGGCCTCGATGACGGCCTTTGCCCTGGCACACATCAAGTTCTTCGGCCGACGCTTCATCCTCGGCTACCTGATGCTGGGGCTGCTGTTCCCCGCCGCGACCGGCATCCTGCCGCTGTTCATCAAGATGCGCGACCTCGGCATGCTCGACAGCCATTGGGGCATCATCACCGTGCAGGTGGCGTTCAGCGTCTCGTTCTCGGTCCTGCTGTTCCACAACTTCTTCAAGGAGTTGCCCAAGGAACTGGTCGACGCCGCCCGCATGGACAATTGCGGCTATATCCGCATCTACTGGTATGTGACGCTGCCGCTATGCCTGCCGATCATCGCCACCGTCGGCGTGTTCAATTTCGTCGGCAGCTGGAACAGCTTCCTGTTGCCGCTGATCGTCCTGAACTCGGAGGATAAGTACACCTGGCCGCTCGGGATCATGCAGTTCCAGGGCCAGTATGGTTCGGACTGGCCGCGGATACTCGCCTTCCTGACCCTGTCGATCATGCCTGCGATCGCCTTCTTCCTGCTGGCGCAGCGCTATGTCATCTCGGGGCTGACTGGCGGTGCGGTGAAAGGATGACGGGTCACTGAAACTCGTTCAACCGCGGTCGTCTGCCTACAGTGACATTGTCGATGTTCTCGATCCGGAAGCCCATGATAATCGAGGGGATCATCATGAACACGAGGCAGAACACGGGTAGCCCCACCACGGTGATCACCTGTTGCAGGGCGGTCAGACCCAGATCGCCAGCCAGGATGATCAGCATTGCAGCGACCAGCCCCTCGCTGACGCCCCAGAAGACGCGTTGCCGCACAGGACCTGGCTCCGCCGTGCCGGTGGAGAGCATGTCGACGACGAGGGATGCAGAGTCGGACGAGGTGGCGAAGAAGAGCGCTACCACGATCACAGCCACCCCCTGAATGAGCGGGGCAAAGGGGAAGTGCTCGAAGAAGGCAAACATCGCCAAGGGAACGGACTCGGCCACAGCGCGGCTGATCTCCCCGGCTTCGGGGCCCAATTGTTCGCGCAGGGCCAAGCCGATGCCGTCGAACTGCATCGCCTGCCAGCCGAATATGGCGAACCACAGCAGGGTAAACAGCGACGGCGCCAACAGGACCCCGGCCACGAATTCACGGATGGTCCTGCCTTTCGAAATGCGCGCGACGAACAGGCCAACGAAGGGCGACCAGGTGACGGTCCAAGCCCAATAGAAGACGGTCCAATCTCCTTGCCAACCCCAAGGTTCATTGGTTGGATTGATGTTGGCCAGCATGTCGTTCCAGAAGGCCAGGCGCGGCAGGTTGGACAGATAGAGCCCAATGGTTTCGACGATCCCCCGGAACAGGAACAGCGTCGAACCAGCAATGACCACGAACACCAGCAACGACACCGCCAGCCCGATATTGAGGTTGGACAGGAACTTCACGCCCTTGTCGAGACCGGCGATGATCGAGACCACGGCCACTCCGGTCAGGACGGCAAGGATGCTGAGCGTCAGCACCACGCTGGCGTCAACACCGAACAGCGCGGACAGCCCCGCGGCGATCTGGGTAGAGCCGAGCCCGAGTGAAACTGCGACGCCGAACAAGGTGCCCAAGATGGATATGATGTCGATGGCCTTGCCGATTGGACCGTGGATGCCCTCCTTAAGGAGGGGATAGAAGACCGAGCTCACCCGCACGGGCAGGTCATAGCGGTGGATGAAGTAGGCGAAAGCCAGGCCCGGCAGGGTGAAGATAGCCCAGGTGTGGAGGGCAAGGTGATAAAGCGCGATGGAAACGGCGTCCCGCGCTGCCTGCTCCGAATACGGCACCACGCCAGGAAGGGGCGGATTGGAGAAATGGCTGATGGGTTCAGCCACGCCCCAGAACATCAGCACCGTGCCGATCCCGCCGGCAAACAGCATGGTGAACCAGGACAGGTTGGAATACTCCGGGGTGCTGTCACGGCGCCCGAGCCGTATATGGCCGTGCTGACTGAGCGCTGCCCAGACCAGAAAGCCCAGCCAGACATTCACGCCAAGGATAAAGAACCAGCCCAGATTGGTGACGATCCAGGCGCGCCCCGCGGCGAATGCCTGCCCTATGGGTCCTGGAAACAGAACGAGCAAGAGCACGAAGAGCAGTGTGCATCCCGCTGAAACGAAAAAGATGACTGGGTCAGTGCGTAACCCCAGCCGCCGTGCAAGACCTTCCACCAGCCCATCCGATCGCTAGCTGACCCAAGACGCAGCTCACAAGGGCTGCTAGCAATCGCAACGTTGCCGCTGCAGCAGATGTTCCAGGCAGGTTCGGTGCGGCTGTTTGAGAGTGGGCAGGTCAAGACGGCCCCGGAGGTTCTGGCTGCAAGGGGCCACCTCCGGAGCTATGTCGGCGTGGACTAGCTAGTCCAGCACCGCCTTGAGGAATTCGCGGGTGCGGTCCTCGCTGGGATCGGTGAACAGCTGTTCCGGCGTGCCTTGCTCCCGGATCTTGCCGCGGTCGAAAAAGCACACCCGGTCGGATATCTCCCTGGCGAAGCGCATCTCATGGGTGACGAGCAGCATGGTGAGGTCGTGCTCCTCGGCCAGCATGCCGATGACGTTGAGCACTTCGCCCACCAGTTCCGGGTCGAGCGCGGAGGTTGGCTCATCGAACAGCAGTACATTCGGGCGCATGGCGAGAGCGCGGGCGATGCCGACGCGCTGCTGCTGGCCGCCGGAGAGCTGGTGCGGGTATTTCTGCGCCTGATCGGCAAGCCCGACGAGCTCGAGCAGTTCCTCGGCGCGCTGACGGGCGTCCTGCTTGGACAGGCCCAGCACCTTGGTGGGCGCTTCGGTGATGTTGCGCAGCACCGTCATGTGCGGGAAGAGGTTGAAC
>JAEZFJ010000238.1 GCA_023437755.1 Pseudomonadota bacterium | reverse complement strand
GAATACCGCCCGCACCTCGTCCTCGGAATTGACGAACACCACCGCCGCCGGGATCAGCCGGTAGGAGCTCGCGTCACCGCTCCAGGCATAGGTCATCAGCGGGTCGGTATACATCTGCCCGCGGATGGAGCCGTTGAGGCGGGCAACGACCCGCTCACCTGCGGCCTGACGGTCGGGGGATTGGGCCTTGGGCTGGGTGGAGGAAAAGACGGCTTGCTGCATGCGCGTCCACTAACATGTTAGCGCAGGGCGCGCGATCAATTTCCTGTACCGGTGCGTGTCATGGCGGGGCCGCAGCCCCGCCATGGGTATCGGGAACTAGAGGTCGACCTCATCCTCCCCCAGCGCTTCAACCTCCCGCGCGGCCCGCGCCAGGATTTCGGCGGCGCTGCGCTGCTGGTCTTCGCTGAAGTGCCGCGCCTTGCGCAGCGCGTCCTTTACCGCCCGGCGCGCGTCATTGAGTTCGGGCACCACGCCCTTGAGCTCGCGATCGCCACCGCCCTGTTCCGGCCCCCACCCCGGACCCATGCCACGACGGCCGGCGCGGAAATCCTCGCGCTCGCCGCCCTCGCCGCCGAATGGCCAGTCGGCCTTGGCAAACTCGCGGAAGCGGTTCATCTGCTCGCCGGCCTTGGCGAGGAAGCTGAGCGTCGAGTCGATCGCCTCGCGGTTGTCGGCAAGGTGCGAGCGGCCGCTGTCGGTGATGGTGTAGAGCTTCTTGTTGCCGGTGGCCTCGGAGGTGACGTAGCCGGCTTCATCGAGATAGGTCAGTGCCGGATAAACGATGCCCGGGCTCGGCGAATAAAAGCCTGCCGAACGGTCCTCGATGGCCTTGATCAGGTCATAGCCGTGCCGTGGCTGCTGCTCGATGAGATAAAGCGCCACCAGCCGCACGTCGCCCGCGGCCAGCATCCGCCCGATGCGGAAATTGCCGCCCCAGCCTTCGCCTTCGAGGCCCGAGGCGAACCGCCCCCAGCCGCGTCGCGCCATCTGTTCCAGCCGGCGCCAGTTCGGCTCTCCATTGCGAAAATCGTTCATGGTCTTGTCTCCTGTCGGGTGCGCCACTGCGCCATTAGGTCAGGAGGTTGGAAGGCCGGAGAACAGTTTCAAGATATATCTTAAGAAGAATTCTTGCGGTGCTGGTGCGATAACACCCACAAAGCAAAACCGCCGAACTTGCGTCCGGCGGCTTGAACTCGTCACCCTGGGCGCGTCCTTACGGCCGCACGCCTTCGGCGTTGGTGGTTGGTCGGTCGAATTCTCCGTGCGGGCGGAACCGCCAGAGATAGGTCGGCAGGATGGTCGCCATGCTCACGGGCGGAATGCCGAAGCCGGCCAGCGTCCGCTTGTCCTTGGTCGCTGCGTCGGAGACGACATTGTCCACATGCAGCAGTCGCACCTGGTCGGCGGTGATCGGACCACCCGGCAGCATCGACATCAGCCGTGCCAGCGGCGCGGGCACCGGCAGCAGCGGGCGGTTGCGGCCGCTTTCCTTGAGGATCAGCGACAGGAGCTCGCGGTGGGTCACCACCTCGGGCCCGCCCAGTTCGTAGATGCGTCCGGCCTTCACCGAGCCTTCCGCCGCCAGCGCGATCGCCTGCGCGACGTCGCCGACATAGACCGGCTGGAACCGGGTGTTGCCGCCGATCAGCGGCATTACCGGCAGAATGCGCGCAAAGCCGGCCATCATGTTGAAGAAGCCGTCGTCCTGCCCGAAGATCAGCGACGGCCGCACGATCACGGCGTCGGGGAAGGCCTCGCGCACCCGTGCCTCGCCATCGAGCTTGCTCTTGGCATAGCGGCTGACATCGGCAGCGGCATCGACGCCCAGCGCCGACATGTGCACCAGCGAGGCCGCCCCGGCAGCACGCGCTTCGCGGGCAACGGTTGCCGCGCCCTCCACATGCACCGCTGAGAAGCTCTGCGCGCCGCTGTCCTTGCCGACGCCGACCAGGTTGATGACGATATGGGCGCCCTCGACGGCCCGGCGCACCGACTCGGCATTGCGGATATTGGCCTGGATCGGATGGATCTGGCCCACATTGCCGAACATGCGGGTGTGGATGGCCAGGTTCGGCCGCCGCACGGCGACGCGGATGCGATGACCCCGCCGCGCCAGTTCCTGCACCACTTGCGTGCCCACAAAGCCCCCGCCGCCGAAAATGGTGACAAGCTTTGACTGGTAGCGCTCCATGGACCGGCTCCGCTGCGATCAAGGGGGAATTGCCCCGCTTCTAGCGTAACGGCCTTGTCCGTGTCGAGGGTGCATGCTGCCTCACCGGCTTGACTCCGCGCCAGCTCATGTTCATCCTTTGTTCGCAAAGGAGAGATGCCATGCCCGAAGCCCGTACCTATCATGGACAATGCCATTGCGGCGCCGTTCGCTACACCGCCACCACCGATTTCGGCAGCCTGATGGACTGCAACTGCTCGCGCTGCCGGCGGCTCGGCTGGGTGATGCAGTCGGTGCCGGCCGAGAGCTTCGAGCTTCTGTCCGGCGCCGACAAGCTGGTGGACTACCGCTTCAACAGCAACACCATCCAGCACCTGTTCTGCCGCGACTGCGGCATCGAATCCTTCGCCCGCGGCCAGGATCGCGAGGGGCGGCAACTGGTGATGATCAACGTCAACGCCCTCGAGGACGCGCCGGCCATAGATCGCTCCAGCATCCTCCACTGGAACGGCGCCGAGGCCTGAAACCGGCCGCTGGGGACAGTCGCACGAAAGTCCGTTGACATCCTCCTGTCCTGCCCCTAGTTACACGCCCGTCGCCCAGATGGCGGAATTGGTAGACGCGCACGGTTCAGGTCCGTGTGCCGCAAGGCGTGAAGGTTCGAGTCCTTTTCTGGGCACCATTTCCAAGGCGCCGGTCCTGCCGCAAGGCACGACCGGCGCCTTTGGTTTTGGCGCCAGTGAGAAGCGCAGCTCCCGCAGGCCCTCCCGTAGCCCTCATCCCTCCCGTAGACCTCATCCTGAGCCTGTCGAAGGACGAGGTCGCGGCCCCGGTGTCACAGATCGCGTGGCTCGACAAGCTCACCACAAGGTCTGCGCGGTGGCGGAGCGCCCCGTCAATACCGCCCCTGCTCACTCCCCACGAACGGGTCCACCGGGCTCTTGCCTGCGAATGGGGTCCGTCCCAGCAGCGCCTCCAGCACCGCCGCCTGCATCGCTTCCCCCGAGCCATAGGCGTTGATGTAAGTGGGCACCCGCGGGGCGTCGTGGAGGTAGTAGGGGAAGCCCAGCGACACCATCACCGTCGGCACCTGATGCCAGTGTCGCGCCATGGCGCCGAATACCGAGCCGGTCAGCCGCCGCCAGTTGAGGAAGATGCGGCCACGCGTCATCAGCGTTTCCTCCGCGAGCAGGTACAGCACCAGGTCATAGTCGCGCGGATTGGCCATCGTGTCGGGCTCGTGCACGGTCACCTCGAACCCTTCCGCGGTGAGGCGCTCTGGCAGGCTCAGCGGAATCGGCTGGGGCACGAAGGGCATGATGGCCCCGGTGGAATACACAAGCACCCGCCGATGCCTCTCGGGCGACAGCGGCAGGATGTTTGCCACGTCCTTGACCAGCGTTGGCACCCGGGCCGTCACCGCCCGTGCCGTGGCGCGGCTGGCCTCGGTGCCCACCTTGGCCCGGGCGGACTCGAGCGTCGGCGCCGGCTTGTCGCGATGGAGGCCCAACGCGGCCTTGAGGGCGAGCACGCGCGTTACCGCCTCGTCCACCCGCTCCTGCGACAGCCGCCCATCGGCAACGGCACGCACCAGGTGCATCAAATCGGCTTCCGGATCGTCCGAGAACAGGATCACGTCGCAGCCGGCGATCACCAGCTCCGGCACCGTCACCTCGCGCGGGCCCCAGTCGCCCAACCCCGCCATCGCCGTGGCATCGGAGACGATCAGGCCGTTGAAGCCGAGCCGGTTGCGCAACAGTTCGGTGGTCAGCAGGCGGCTGACCGAAGCGGGGCGGAACGCCTCGGCACCGGCATCCGGATCGAGCGAGCGGACGAAGGCGGGGAGGGCGATATGGGCCGACATCACGCTCAT
>JAEZFJ010000345.1 GCA_023437755.1 Pseudomonadota bacterium | reverse complement strand
GACCACCACGGTCGCCCGCACCGGATACGGCTGGGCGGTGAAGAATTCGCGATAGACCGCATTCATTCCGGCGGCATCGGCGCTGTCGACCAGAAAGATTTGCACCATCACCAGGTTGGCCAGCGTGCCGCCGGCCGCCTTGACCGCGATTTCCAGGTTCTGGATGCAGCGCCGCGCCTGCGCCTCGATTCCCCCAGCGACGATTTCGCCGGTCTCCGGGTCCTCGGCGATAGCCACCAGCCAGACATGCTTGCCCGCACGTACCGCATCGCTAATCGGTGCCGACGATGGCGCAATGCCGGTTTCAATCCGCTCGATCATTCAACTATCCCCATGGTGCGGGCGGCGGGACTTGAACCCGCACGGGGATACCCCCTCCGGATTTTAAGTCCGGTGTGTCTACCATTCCACCACGCCCGCGCTGGGCTTAGTCGGTGCCTCCGGAGATCGGTGCCACATAGGCGACATCGAGATCCCAGGGGAAGAAGATCCAGGTGTCCTGGCTCACTTCGGTGATGAAGGTGTCGACGAGGTCGCGGCCCTTGGGCTTGGCGTAGACGGTGGCGAAGTGGGCGCCGGGCAGCATTTCGCGGACGACGCGGGCAGTGCCGCCGGTGTCGACGAGATCGTCAACGATCAGCACCTTGCCGCCGCCTTTAGCGATCTCCAGCACTGGCTGGCTGATCTCCTTGAGAACCTTGATCATGCCCTGGTTCTGGTGGTCGTAGCTCTTGACTGCGACCGTCTCCACCGTGCGGATATTGAGTTCACGGGCAACGATGGCGGCGGGCACGAGGCCGCCACGGGCGATTGCCACCACCGCGTCATAGCCGCCATTGCCGGCCAGCCGCCAGGCAAGGGCCCGGCTGTCGCGATGGAACTGATCCCAGGTCACCGGGAACGACTTTTGGTTGGGATTGGTCAAACTGGGTTCTCCAAGGCTGAATGGTCCTTAGCAAACGTGACGGCAATCGCCAATGCGCGACCTCAATAGACTTCGTCCGGCGGCACCACTCCGGCCTTGCGGTGTGCCTCTGCAACCATGGTGCGCACCCGGGCGGCAGCCTGCTCGAGACGCGCTTCGTCGTGGGATCGGAGCACGAGTTCGGTCATGACACGGCTCTGACCCATCTGCGGGTAGCTGCCCATCTTCACATCGGGAAACTCCGCCTGAATCGCCGCCAACGGGCTGCCGATGGTGCCTTCGCCCACGGCAGCCTTGACGGTGACCGACTTGATCTTTCGTCCACCCTCCAGCGTCGGGGCGATGGACTCGAGCATCGCGCGCATGATCACCGGCACGCCCGCCATCACATGAACGTTGCCAATGCGAAAACCTGGCGCTGCGCTGACCGAGTTGACGATCAGGTCCGCGCCTTCAGGAATGCGGGCCATCCGCAGCCGCGCCTCGTTGACCTCGGTGCCGGTCTGCGTCCAGCGCGCTTCCAGCATGGCGCGCGCTTCCGGATTGATCGGCAGCTCGACGCCGAAGGCCTGGGCGATGGCATCGGCGGTGATGTCGTCATGCGTCGGCCCGATACCCCCGGTGGTGAACACATAGGTGTAACGGGCCCGCAGAGCGTTCACTGCCGCGATGATGTCGTCCATCTGGTCGGAAACTACCCGCACTTCGGTGAGGTCGATGCCGAGATCGGTGCAGAATTCGGCGACGGCACCGATGTTGACGTCCTTGGTGCGGCCGGAGAGGATTTCATCGCCGATAACGAGGAGGCCGGCGGTGACGCGGGAAGGGTCGGACATGGTCGGTTCCGTAGGCTGAAGGCGCACAGCAATGCGCCGGGGTGCCGATTGCGTCAAGCGGGGCCGGCAAGGCTTTCCTTGCCGGGCAGTCGATACTATTTTGGTGGTGCCTTCCGGAGTACCCCATGATCACCTTTGTCGACGCCAGCCCACGCCTTCGCCGCACCCCGGGAGTGATCCCGCTGCATGGTGAAGAGGGTTTCGAGGGTATGCGCCGCGCCGGACAACTGACCGCTGCCGCGCTGGACGTGCTCACCGAATATGTCGAGCCCGGTGTACCGACGGCGACGATCGACAAGGTGGCCTACGAGTTCGCGCGGGATCATGGCGCTGTGCCGGCGACCATCTTCTACAAGGGCTACCGGCACGCCACCTGCACTTCCATCAACCATGTGGTCTGCCACGGCATTCCCGATCAGCGTCCGCTGCGCGAGGGCGATATCGTCAACATCGACCTCACCCTGGTGGTAGACGGCTGGCACGGCGATTCGAGCCGGATGTATCCGGTGGGCGAAATCTCGCGGAAGGCGGAGCGGCTGATCGAGGTGACCTATGCCAGCCTGGAAGCCGGCATTGCGGCGGCAAGGCCGGGCAACACGACGGGCGACATCGGCGCGGCCATCCAGGTGCTCGCCGAGGCGGAGCGGATGAGCGTGGTGCGCGACTTTGTCGGTCACGGCGTGGGGCGGCTGTTCCACGACGAGCCCAACATCATGCACTTCGGCACTCCCGGAAGCGGCGTGCCGCTGCGGCCGGGGATGATCTTCACCATCGAGCCGATGATCAATCTCGGGCGCCCGCACGTCAAAATCCTGTCCGACGGCTGGACCGCGGTGACCCGCGACCGTACGCTCTCCTCGCAATGCGAGCACACGATCGGCATCACCGAGACCGGCTGCGAGATCTTCACCCTGTCGCCGGGCAATCTGTTCGATCCACTCGCAGCGCGGAAAGCCGCCTGATGAGCGACAGGGGGGACGAGTTCGCGGAAGCGCCGATCACGCCTCCCCTTCCTGCCTCCGATCACGCCGGGCACCGCCAGCGCGTGCGCGAACGCTTCCTCAGGCTGGGCGGCGACGCGCTCGAAGACTACGAGCTCTTGGAACTGGCGCTGCAACTGGCGATCCCTCGCCGCGACACCAAGGCGCTGGCGAAGACGCTGCTGCGTGAGTTCGGCTCGTTCTCGGGCGTGTTCAATGCCCGCCAGGCCCGGCTTGAGGCGGTGGAGGGACTCGGGCCCACCTCGGTCGCCCACATCAAGGTGATCCAGGCGGTGGCGGCTCGGTTTGGGCGCGATCGGCTGGATCGGGAAAAACCGATCCTGTCGTCATGGACCGAGCTGATCGAGTACTGCCGCAGCCAGATGGCCTATGCCGCGGTGGAGCAGTTCCGCATCCTGTTCCTCGACAAGAAGAACCGGCTGATTGCCGATGAAGTGCAGCAGACCGGCACTGTCGACCATACGCCGGTCTATCCCCGGGAAGTGATCAAGCGCTCGCTCGAACTCTCGGCCACGGCGCTGATCCTGGTGCACAATCACCCCTCGGGAGACCCATCCCCGTCCTCCGCGGATGTCCGCATGACACGCGAGATCGCCGACGTCGCCCGCCCGCTCGGCATCACGCTGCACGACCACATCATCATCGGCAAGGCCGGTCACGCCTCGCTGAAGGCCTTGAAGCTGATCTAGCCGAAGGTGGCGAGGACCGGGAAGGTCTCGAGGAACCAGTAGGAGATGCGGGTGAAGTTGCCCGTGAGGAACAGCACGCCGGTCACCACCAGCAATCCGCCCATCACCTGCTCCACACGGTGAAGATGCCGCTTGAAGCCGTTGAAGAAGGTCAGGAACGGACCGACCGCGATGCCGGCCAGGAAGAAGGGCACGCCAAGGCCGAGCGAGTAGAGCGCCAGCAATCCGGCGCCATCCCAGGCGGTTTCGCGGCTTGCCGCCACCAACAGCACTGCCGCCAGGACCGCACCGATGCAGGTCGTCCAGCCGATGGCGAAGGCG
>JAEZFJ010000224.1 GCA_023437755.1 Pseudomonadota bacterium | reverse complement strand
CGCCGAATCGAGCCGGTCAAGCACCGACCGCACGCCGCGATCGACCCCGGGCGCCAACCGCCAGTCGCCCCACGGCGCGTCGGCGTCCAGAATGGTTGCAGCCTCCCAGACCGGGCGCTCGAAGCCGGTGGGCGGTTGCCACTTTTCGGTGTGTCCATGCAGGACCGCCGCGTACTCCCCGAGGGTGCCGAACAGCCCCGCCAGATCGTCATGGGGCTGTGGCTCGCTGCCACGGATGAAGCGGAACAGCACCGCAAGACGCGGCTCGCCGGTGGTGGTGACGAAGCTTTGCAGCAGGCCGCCGTCGCGTCCAGGCACTGGTTCGGGAATATCGAGCCCGGTGTCGCGCCGCAGGGCGCTCAGCCAAGCCAGCTCGCTCTCTATGGCTGGACGGCTCTGGTAGCCGACGCGGTGCACGCGCAACGTGAAGGCGCCCTGCCCCGTCTCGACCAGAAACGTCTCGTTCTCGGAGCGGTTGAGCAGGCGCCCGACCTCGCAGCCGGCGGTTTCGGTCCACCGGGAAAGTGCCGGCCCGACTTCACCAGATGACAGCGGCATCGGCACTCCGGTCGACGTTCCTGCGACTGATGGGGGTGGGAAGAAGATGGTCGGAGCGGCCGGATTTGAACCGACGACCCTTTGTCCCCCAGACAAATGCGCTACCAGGCTGCGCTACGCCCCGACTGCGCGGAGACATAGAGATTCAGGCGGTGTGGTGCAACCCTGATTTTGCGGTCAGGAGTGCAGGAAGGCGTCGAGCGGATGCCGATGCGCTGTCGCAGGTGCGAAAACGCATCCGGGCAAAGGTCAGCAGGATCGCTGCCCTCAGAAGTTGGGCAGGGCGATGTATTTGGGCTCGAGATATTCCATGATGCCGTGGACGCCGCCTTCCCGGCCGAGACCGCTTTGCTTCACGCCGCCGAACGGCGCCGCCGGATCGGAAACGAGGCCGCGATTGAGGCCGATCATTCCGGCTTCCACCTGCCCTGAGACGCGAAGGCCCCGATTGATGTCGCTGGTATAGACGTAGGCGGCGAGGCCATATTCCGTATCGTTGGCCATGGCCACGGCCTCGTCGTCGCGGCTGAAGCGATAGAGCGGGGCGACCGGGCCGAAGATCTCCTCCCGCGCCATCTTGGCCTGCGCGGAGACGTTGGCCAGCACGGTCGGCGGATAGAAGAATCCCGGCCCCTCCACGCGCTTGCCGCCGAGGAGGATGCGGGCGCCCTGCTCCACCGCGTTGGCAACGAGGGATTCGATCTTCTCAACTGCCTTGGCGGTGATCATCGGCCCGCAATTGGTGGCAGCGTCGGTTCCGGGGCCAAGCTTGAGCGCGCCCATGCGGTCGGTCAGACCCTTGGCAAAGCGATCGTAGATCCCGTCCTGGACCAGGAAGCGGTTGGCGGCGGTACAGGCTTCGCCGGCATTGCGCATCTTGGCCACCATGGCCCCGTCCAGCGCCGCATCGAGATCGGCATCGTCGAAGACAAGGAAGGGTGCGTTGCCCCCCAGCTCCATGGAGCAGCTGATGACGTTCTTGGCCGCTTCGGCCAACAGGGTGCGTCCCACGCCCGTGGAGCCCGTGAAGGACAGCTTACGGACGCGCGGATCACCCAGCATGGCGGACGTCAGCGGCCCCGCCTTGCGGGTGGTGAGAACGTTTATCACACCCGCCGGAACCCCAGCCTCGGCGAACAGCTCGGCCAGCGCATAGGCCGTCAGCGGCGTTTCGCTCGCCGGCTTGAGGATGACAGTGCAGCCTGCCGCCAGCGCGGGGGCGATCTTGCGGGTGGCCATGGCCGCAGGGAAGTTCCACGGCGTGATCAGCACGGCAATGCCGATCGGTTCATGATCGACAAGGATGCGGTTCGTCCCCGCCGGAGCGAGGCGGAAGTCACCGCCGATGCGGACGGCTTCCTCGGAATACCAGCGGAAGAATTCGGCGGCATAGGCGACCTCGCCCCGCGCGTCGCTCAGCGCCTTGCCGTTCTCCAGCGAGATCAGCATGGTGAGTTCGTCGATGCGGCTGGTCATCAGCTCGTAGCAGCGGCGAAGGATTTCCGCCCGCTGGCGCGGGGGCGTGTTGCGCCAGCCGTGCGCTGCGGCATGCGCGGCATCGACTGCGCGAGCCGCGTCGGCTTCGTCGGCATCAGCCACCTCGGCCAGCACGGATCCGGTCGAGGGATCGACCACCGGAATGCCCCCGCCAGCGATCCACTCACCACCAATGAACAGGCCCTTGGCGTAACGGGCGCAATCCAGCACGGTACTCATGACGATTTCCTCTTCGAACTCAGGGGACCAGGTCCAGGCGGCCGTCATAGGCGGCCCGCAGCAGGCGGTCCATGCTGGCGGCGTCGAACGGACGCGGGTTGTTGTCGATCAGCCGGCCGATGGTCAGCGCCTGCTCGCCCGTCCAGGCCAGCCGCTCTTCCGGCAGGCCAAGCTTACGCAGATCCGGCGCAATGCCGATGCGATCGAACAAGGATTTCACTGCGCGAACAGCAGCATCGGCAAGGGCAGCATCATCCGAGCCGGTTTCGCCCATCGCCCGGGCGATGCTGGCGAGTTCAGGCGTGATGTTCGGACGGTTGTAGGCCATCACATAGGGCAGCATACAGGCAACACCCAGGCCATGGGCGGTGTGGGTGATGGTGCCGATGGGATACTGGATGGCGTGAGCTGCAGCAGTGCCGGCGGTGCCGAAGGCGGCGCCGGCCGCCAGGGCACCCATCATGACGTCCGACCGCGCCTCGAGGGAACTCCCGTCCGTGACAGCCCGCTCGAGGCTGCGGGCCAGCTTGCCGATGGCGAGCAACGCAAAATGGTCGGTGATGGCACTCTTGCCGACAAAAACCCGCTCCTGCGCGAGGGCCGAGGTTGCCTCCCGCGTGCGAGCGGTAAATGCTTCGATCGCGTGCGTAAGGGCGTCGGCCCCGGTGACGGCGGTGAGGCCCGGAGGACAGGTGAGGGTCAGTTCCGGGTCGCAGATCGCAGCGGAAGGGATCAGGTGCGGGC
>JAEZFJ010000221.1 GCA_023437755.1 Pseudomonadota bacterium | reverse complement strand
GTGGTGAAGATCGCGGCCTCCGCCGCGACATAGGCGGTGGGGTGAAAGCTGGCGCCGGCGCGGCGGCGCAAGTCTTCGAGCCGCGCCTGGTGTTCGGGACTGGCAATATCCTCCGGCGTCCGGTCCCAGGTGAGGAATTGCAGGCGGCGCTGATGCCAGTCGCCCTCATCCAGCTCTGCTTCTGCGGAAGCCGGACAATCGACCGCGGGCCGCGACGGGTGAGGGGTGTTCACGTTCACTAGGCCAGACGCTCCAGCAATTCCGGCTCGATCTCATACAACAGAGGTTCGCCTCGGACGAAACGCTCCACTTCTTCCACCGCCATCTGTCCCAGCCGGGCACGTTCGGTGCCGATGGCCCCGGCAATGTGCGGCGTGAGGAAGACGTTGGGCAGGGTGAAGAAGGGGGAGTCCGCAGCGGGAATTTCCGGCTCGGTAACGTCGATGACCGCCTGGAGACGTCCGGTGGCCAACTCCGCCAGCAATGCTGCCTCGTCGACCAGAGCGCCACGGGCGGTGTTGATGAAGGTGGCGCCATCCGGCATCAGCTTGAGCTGGCGCGCGCCGATCATGCCGTTGTTGGTGGGCAGTGAGGGGGCATGCAGCGATACCACGTCGGAACGAGCCATGAGTGTGTCCAGCGACACCAGTTCCGTGAGTTCGGTGATCGGGTCCACAGCCTGGACGAAGGGATCGTAGAGCAGCACCGACATGTCGAAGCCGGCGAGCATCGCCGCGACCTTGCGGCCGATGCGGGAGGCTCCGATCAATCCGACCGTCCTGCGGTAATTGCCGATCGGCTGGTCCATCAGCGCGTAGCTGGTGCCGCGCGAAGGGTCGTCCCGATAAATATGCCGAAAGGCGAAGGCCCGCTTGTTGGCAAAGAGAATGGCCGCCAGGGTGAACTCGGCCACGGGCACGGCATTGGCGTCGGCGGCATGAGTGACGCGGATGCCGCGCCCATAGGCGCTGGGATCGACGGTGAACTTCACCGTACCGGCGGCATGGGCGATCAGTCGCAGATTGGGGGCAGCACGCAGCACCTCGGGGCCGATCAGCGGACAGCCCCAGCCCGTTACCAGCACCTCTGCCGCGGCCAGGAGCCGCCGGCTCTCCGGCGTGGCAAAGGTCTCGAGCGGCGCTGTAGAAAGCACGTCGCAGCTGCGGCCGAGACGTTCGAGGAGCGTGTCGTCGAGCACATGCCGGGTCTTTTCCGGCTTCATCGCAAGGGCGAGCTTGGGCCGCATCAGAACCGCTCCGGCACCAGGATGGCGCTGACGTCGATACCCTCGCGGGCGAACAGAGCCTCGAGTTCGGCAGTGTCCGGGATGGACGGTGCCGAGGACAGAGCAGTCTCCGCCGCGGCTCCAGCCGGCTGCGCCATGGCGGCCGTCACCAGCACCGTGGTGCCCGGCTCGATCTCGCCGCGCAATTGCGGCACCAGCGTCTTGCTCGCGATCAAGTTGGTGTTGGGCAATGCGGCGTGGGTCCGTCCATCGCGCTGGTGGTCAGACGAGAGATCCACGATGATGCTCACATCGCTGCGGCTGCGGGCGAGAGCCCGGCCGGGACCAACCTCGGTGGTATCGGCATTCTGATCGGCCCGGGCGATGGCAAAGCCACCTTCCGTCGTGTGGAGGGCGCGGGGTGTGTCGATGCGATGCACCCGGATGTGCCAGTCGCCCGCCGGCACCAGCCATGTCTCGATGGTGACGTCGCTCCAGGGCTTCCAGCGGGAATAGAGGCTGGTGCCGGCAATCTGCGCCACCTCGTTGGTTTCACGCACCCGGTAGTGTCGCCCGTCGTCGCTGAGCGCCAGCGTGCCATCGAAGGCGCCGGAATGGTAAGCGCGCTCGTCGACCTCGACGGAAAAGGCGTAGCGGGAGGAATAGACGAACTTGGCGTATTTCTCGGTGCCGGCGCGCATCTGCCAGTTCTGTTGTCCGCTCGACAGCGCCACCACATTACCGACGGTGTGCTGCATCACCATGCCGGGGTGCCGCAGCGGCACCGGCTTGGTGTCGAAATCGGCCGGCATTTCCTCCGCCTGCCAGAAGGGATGGTCCTCCGGTAGCGCCAGTGGCAGGAACGCCTTGAGCGCCCAGTATGGGGAGCCGGCCGAGTTGTAGCTCTCGGACATGAACAGGTTGGGATAGCCATACCCGACCGACAAGACGCCGTTGCCATGGGCGATCGGCAGCTTGCTCCACCAGCGGAGGTGCCGCAGGAAGTGCCCCTTCACCACGCCCCAGGGCAGGGCCTCGACATCGGCAAAGGCCAGCGCCCCCCAGAACCCACCACAGGCAAAGCGGTAGGTCAGCGAGCGGCCGAAGGCGAGCGTGCCGCCGTCCTCGTCGAACCAGTGCTGTATGTCCCGCGCAAAGACCCGCGCCCGCTCCTTGTAGTCGGATACCCGCTTGTCGTCCCCATTGGCGAGCCTTGCGTAGATCAGCCCATAGAAGTGCATTGCGAAGGGAATGTAGTGGTCGATGCGGCGGATGTTGCCGTCGCGGTACCAGCCGTCGCCCAGGTAGAAGCCGTCGAGTTCATCGAGATACCGGTCGGTATAGGAGCGATCGAACTCGACGCCGCATTGTTCAAGCCCGAGATCGACCAGGATGCGGAAGAACTTCCAGTTGTTGTCGGCAAAGTCGTGCTTGCGGGCGTGGAGCAGGTAGGCGGCGAGGTTGTCCTTGGCCTTCTGCGGCAGCGGCTCCCACACCAGGTGCGGCAGCATCCTGAGGATGAAACCGATCGCTGCGAGCTCCACCTGGCGCTGGTCGGTACCGTTTACCGTGCCCCAGTACTCGGCGTGCTCCGGATCGGTGCCGTTGGCGAGGCCGCGGCGATAGAGTTCCCAATGGTCGAACTCGGCACCGCCCGCGGCGAGCGGCGTCAGCCCCCAGAGCGGGCGAGCGAAGCCTTCGAGATCGGCGGCAGCGCGGTCGAAATGCGCGGCGGCGCCGTCGAGCCGCACGCGGGCGCCGCCATCCGAGAAGTAGGGCAGCAGCGGCTGGAACAGGTCGCGCAGGGCCCGCTCCACATCGGCGCGGGTCTTGAGCGGATTGCCGGCCAGCGGGTTGGCGCTCACAGGGTCGTAGGTCATCAAGCGGGAACCTGTTGCGGCGCCGTTTCGTAGGCGCCCTTGAGATCGAGGGTTTCGGCGAAGTGGCAGGCGGCGGACTGCGCCGTGCCGTGAACGGGCCTGAGCGCCGGTTTTTCGGCGCGGCAAATGTCCTGCGCGTAGCGGCAGCGCGTGTGGAACGGGCAGCCCTGCGGCCGGTTGCCGAGATAGGGAATTTCACCCCTGAGTTCGGTGCGGCGGCCCTTGCGGCGCGTCGGGTCGGCGATCGGCAGCGCCTCGAGCAACATCTCAGTATAGGGGTGGCGCGGTCGCTCGAACAGCATCTCGGTGGGCGCCGTCTCGACAAGGTGGCCGAGATACATGACCGCCACCCGGTCGG
>JAEZFJ010000195.1 GCA_023437755.1 Pseudomonadota bacterium | reverse complement strand
CGCGAGTTCTGGCAAGGGTTTAGCGAAGGCCGCCGCTGCGGTTGCCTTCGCCGGGTCGAGCAGGGTCATAACCCGTCCGCGCGGCTCGCGACCTCAGATCGGCCTGTTTTGGGCCAAAGTCTCTCCGTCTCTGCGAGAGACGCCCGCCGGGGTTATGAGGAGGTTGTCTCTGCTTAGCGGTCGCAACCCCCTCGGTTGTGATCGCTAGGCGAGCCAAACCGTTTCGGGGCAGATGAGAACTTGGCTCGCGTAACATTCGAGTATGCACGAGCTGCGTAATGAACTTGGGAAGCAGAAGGACGTGCTCTGCGCGGAGTGCGATCGACCCACTACGCATACAGTGCTGGCCGCGTGGAAAACGCGCTGGGGCGACGAGGACATCTCCCGGGGCGCGACGCACGAATGCCTGAGGTGCAACGGCTGCGGGGAAGGCACATACCGGGTCACTACCTGGTCCACCGAAGACGATCGCACAGAAACGTTGCACCCTCCGCGGGGTGGACATGCGCGAAAGCCGCATGACTGGCATCACGTTCCGTGGGATCCTCCGCTTTGTCAGGTGTATAGGCAGACGATAACAACGTTCAACGCTGGCTCCTTTACGCTGGCAGGTGCGGGCGTTCGGCTGTTGGTCGAGGGCGTGTGTCTCGACCAGAAGGTCGAGGACGGCCCGATCTTGGACGAGACCGGACAACAGCGGATAAGCAGGAAGAGCGGCCAGCCCGTTCGCCACACCAATCTCGAAGGCAAGATTAACGGGCTGGTGGAGCGGGACTTCATTACCCGGGCGCAGGCGGCTTACCTGCACGAGGTTCGGTTTCTTGGTAACGATGCCGCACACCAACTCGATAGGCCGACCGCCGACGATGTGAGCCATGCTATCAACATCGTGGAACACCTTCTCGATCAGGTGTACGAGCAACCTGCGATAGGCCAGGCGCTTGCAGCACGCAAGCGACCTGCCAAGGATCCGAAGCTTTCGGCGACTCCGGAAGCTCCTTAATTCTCGCGACCGTCGTTGGGCGCTTTTGCTCGGTGCCAACGCGCTCTTCGCGCGGGTGTCGAGACGGAGCCTCGGTGATGTAATGCGCACACCGACTGCCCCCGGCATAGGGAACCCGTGGCGGGTGAGGTTGTGACGCCTCACCGGCCGCAACCCTCTGCCGGAGCACGTCGTGAACCGAACCCGGGACCCCGAGACGATGACCGTCGCCGAGCGGCGGGACGAGGTGGCCGCCATCCTCGCCCGCGGCATCGTCCGCTGCGTCCGATCCAGCCGAACCCGCACGTCCGACGTCTCCCCCAAGCCCCTGAAGGCAACGGGCGGAGGCCTTGAGGTGTGTTCGCCAAGTCGGCTCAGTGTGGCTCCGCGGCCCCGCGGTTAGGGGCCGGGTCTCGCAACCTCCAGCGAAAGGAGCCACATGCCGCAGACGACGGCCGAACAGATCGACGCCCTGCACGGGATGACCACCGGCGAACTGGTCGAGCGCTACGCCCAGCTGCACGCCCAGCCATGCCGTACCCGCCACCGGGCCTACCTCATCCGCAAGATCGCCTGGCGCATCCAGGCGCTGGCCGAGGGCGACCTGTCGGAGCGAGCCCGCAAGCGTGCCGCCGAACTGGCGGACGACGCCGAGGTGCGGGTCATGGCCCCCAAGACCATGATCTGCCCGCCACCGCCGCCCGAGGGCCAAGAGGCCGTCACGACGCGGTTGCTCCCCAACGGCGAGCACAACGACCCGCGGCTGCCGTGCGCTGGCTCCGCTATCGTGCGCCAGTACAAGGGCCGGCAGATCCGGGTGATCGTGCTGGCGGACGGCGAGGGCTTCGAGTTCGACGGCGAGCGCTTCCGCACGCTGTCGGCCATCGCCAAGAAGATCACCGGCAGCCACATGAACGGCTTCCGCTTCTTCCGCCTTGGACAGGCCGGGAAGGTGGGGAAGGCGGTGGCGAGCCGATGAGCAAACGCTACCGCCCCAAGGAACCCGCCGCCACGCCGTCAAAGCGCATCCGCTGCGCGATCTACACCCGCAAGAGCACGGACGAGGGGCTCGACCAGGAGTTCAACAGCCTCGACGCCCAGCGGGAGAGCGCCGAGGCGTTCATCGCCAGCCAGAAGGCCGAGGGGTGGGTCGTCCTGCCCGAGGTTTACAACGACGGCGGCTACTCCGGCGGGAGCATGGAGCGCCCCGCCCTCGACCGCCTGCTCCGCGACATCGAGGCGGGGAAGATCGACTGCGTGGTGGTCTACAAGGTCGACCGCCTCTCCCGCTCACTGATGGACTTCAGCCGCATCATGGAGACGTTCGAGCGGCACGGCGTCTCGTTCGTCAGCGTCACCCAGCAGTTCAACACGACCCACTCGATGGGCCGGCTGACGCTCAACATCCTGCTCTCCTTCGCCCAGTTCGAGCGGGAGATCATCGGCGAGCGCATCCGCGACAAGATCGGGGCCCAGAAGCGCAAGGGCAAGTGGGCTGGCGGCGTGCCCGTCCTCGGCTACGACGTCGACCGCAGCAGCGCCAGCCCCCGGCTGGTGGTGAATGCCAAGGAGGCGGCGCGGGTGCGGGAGATCTTCCAGATGTACCTCGAGAAGGAGTCACTCGGGGCCGTGGTGAGCGAGCTAACCCACCGCCACTGGGCCAACAAGCGCCGCACCACCAAGAAGGGCAAGGCCCTCGGCGGCCGGCCGTTCGACAAGGCCACGCTCTACGTGCTGCTGACCAACCCCATCTACGTGGGCAAGACCACCCACAAGGGCGCGGTCTACGACGGCGAGCACGAGCCGGTCATCGACCAGGGCACCTTCGACCGCGTCCAGTCGGTCCTGAAGCACAACGGCCGCACGGGCGGCATCGAGGTCCGCAACAAGTACGGAGCCCTGCTCCGGGGCCTCCTGCGGTGCAAGGCATGCGACCACGCCCTGGTGCACACGTTCGTCAACAAGAAGAGCGGCCAGTCCTACCGCTACTACCGCTGCGTGGGCAGCATCAAGGGCAGCCCGGGCACTTGCCCCGCGGGGACGCTGCCGGCGCTGGAGATCGAGCGGCTGGTGGTGGACGAGGTGCGGGCACTGGCGAGGGACAAGACGCTGCTGGCGAGCGTGCTGGCCGAGGCGCAGGCGACGATCACAGGTGAGGTTGAAGCGCTGACGACGGAGCGAGACGACCTGCGACGGGAACTCGACCGCCACCACCGCGAGTTGCGGCGCCTGGTGGCAGACGGGAAGACGCCCGAGGCCACTGATCGGATGGCGGCTCTGCACGAGCAGATTGCCGACGCTGAGCGGCGGCTGGCGGAACTGGATGTGCAGATCGGGGAACAGGAACGTGAGGCCATCACCCGAAGCCAGGCCGAGGCGGCGTTCGCCGACTTCGACGGCATCTGGCGGAACCTGATCCCGCGCGAGCAGGCCCGTCTGCTGACGCTCCTGATCTCGGTGGTCGAGTACGACGCCGACACCGGCAGCATCTCCGTCACCTTCCGCCCGACGAGCATCCGGGCACTCCTCAACCGGCAACTGGAGCAGGCGGCATGAGCACTTCGACCAAGCCCACCACCGTCACCCGGCAGATTCACTTCGCCGTCAAGGGAAACCGCAAGCAGGTCCGCCGCGGCAGCGCCCCCGCGTCGACCCTACCGCAGGGACGCACACCGCGGGTGGCGAAGCTGATGGCCCTGGCGATCCGCTTCGACCGGCTTCTGCAGGACGGCGTGATGGCCGACCAGTCCGAACTGGCCCGTCTCGCCCACGTCACGCAGCCCCGCATGACGCAGATCATGAACCTCCTGCACCTGGCCCCGGATATCCAGGAGGAGGTCCTCCACTTGCCTCGGGTGGCGGAGGGACGGGACCCGGTGACTGAGCGGGATCTGCGGCCGATTGCAAGGGAAGTGGCATGGCCCGACCAGCGGCGGAAGTGGGACGTGTATCGATATCCCCCTATGCGGAGCAATCGCGTGTCTAGAACGCCAACACAGGCCGATCAGCGTGCCCATGCTGGCTACATAGGCTAATCTCGCCCGCCCCGGGCGTGGTTGCAAAAGCGATGCACCAGCCTCGCGTTAGAGGGAATCGTCCGACCTCCGCGCCAGTAATGTTCGACGTGATCGACTTCCGCATCGTCCGCGTCGTGAATGTGCTGATCGCAGATCGCACAGGCCGGCGACGCCGCGTGCAGCTTCTGTTTCAGGTCGCGGGAGAAGCCTCGCGCTTCACCCGCGGGCACGCGTACCAGTTCGTCTAGACGCTTTCGCCAGACGTCGGCGCGGTATCGCACGCGATCGGGTTTGTCACCGGTCGTAAGGACGTACTGGTCAAAGTACGGGTCATTCACGCTCATGTCGATGAACTCTTCGCGAACCGCATCCGCGATGGGCACGATTTGCCGCTTCTCATAAAAGCCGAAGGTGTACAGGAGCGTGTCCCACAGCGAGGCGTTGAGCCGCGTCGACTCCCACTCGCCGACCTCGTTCGCATCAGCAGGCTTCCAGCGCCGGAACGCGTTCTCCCCGAAGACGAGCCAGGCGAGCTCGATGCTCTTCTCAAATAGCGCCTTCAGTTCCGCCACCTTCGCCGGCGACATCTGGCGGTTCGCCTCCATCTCTCGGTTGAGAAACTGCTTAACTGGCGACTTGTACTTCAGGTGCGTCGCGTGCCACATTGCGAAGAAGCGGAGGATCAGCTGCCTGTCCGCCATGCGGCGGTGCGGCTTCTTCTGCCGCATCACCTTCAACATGTACTCATTGCCAGCGAGCTCGCGAAGGAGATTGTTGTATGGTCCTCGGTAGATGCTGTTTCGCAGTTCCTGGTCGTTGAGCCGCTCCGCGCCACTGTTGAGCCGCTCGAAGACCTCGAACTTCACATCCGGGTGCGAGTCCCTCTCAATGACGATCACGCGGATGTTAGCCGAAAGCAGCGCCTCCTGGCGGTCATCCGGAAGGTCGCCGTATCCCATCCCGTTCAGCTGGTCGAGCACCTGCAGGCCTGACAGTTTGAAGTCGGTGCCGTCGGGGAACTTCCCGATCTTGTACGCGTGGATCGTCGTCAGCCGTTGCTGCCCGTCGACCACTTCGAGCTTTCCATCGGGCATCTCGGCGACGTAGACGACGGGCACCGGAATCTCGAGGAAGAGCGACTCGATGAGCCGGCTCGACTTCTTCCGATCCCAGACAAACTCCCGCTGGAAGTCGGGCTGAAGGAGGATCTTCTTCCGCTCGATGTTTGAGACGATCGTCTCGATCGGCCAGTCCTTCTTGTCGGTCTTCACACGCCGCTGCGATACTGGCACATCAAGTGGTGCCTCATCATCCCCGCCAACCTCCGCGCCGATCACCTCGTCCATTTGCTCGCTCATTGGTGCGCTCTCTCTTCTGTGTGCCTCAGCGTGGTCACTCACGAGGTGCTCCCTGCTGTCGCCAATGGAAGTGATGACGCGACCGACCCGACCGCAACTCCCTCGTCCGGCCAACGTTGCTTGATGTATGCGGCGAACTCTGACATCTTCAGTTGATTCGTCGCGTTGCCAGTTCGGACGTAGAACAACTCCTGGCCGTTCTCCGTCGCGAAGCGCGGCTTGGGCGACGGCTCGATCTGGATGACGCACACGTCGGCGCTGCCCGGTCTAGCCCCATCGGCGCTCCCGACCTGGTGGAACTCGACGTGGAGCTGCGCCGCGGCATCCTTGCCGAAGTCTTTCATGAGGGTCTGCATGAGCCACAGTTCAAAGCCATCGCGGCCCTTGTTGCCGCAGAGCTTGTAGTCCTCGTGCAGGCCGTAGACGGTGCCATCGTCCTCCACGCCGATGATTAGCGTGCCCCCCTTGGCGTTGAGGAATGCGGCGACCGTCTTGACGATCACGCGCTCGATGTACGCGGCGGGCTTGCCCTGCTTCACATCCCAGCGGGCGGTCGACTTGAACTCCAGCGAGGCGCTCTCACCCCGGGCGATCAGGGCCTTCACCGCCGCCGACGGGTCCACAGCAGCGGCGGCGGGCTTGGCTAGTTCCGGGTTGAAGGTTGCGGCCTCACCGGTCTCAATCATGCGGGTGAACTCGTTCAGCGCCGCCGCCCGTACCTTCGCGTCGACGAGGGGGAAGGTCTCCAGCACGTGGGCGAATTGCTCGTCGGTCAGGCCGTAGAGGTGGGCGACCATCGCGTCCAGCTCCGCCCGCAGCTTCGCCCGCTCATCGGGGTCGGTCACGCCGGCCTTGTGGCTGGCGGGCTTCAACCCCGCTTCCTTCGCCAACGCGTCGAACTCCGGCGTCGTGCAGATCAGCTTCGCGGAACGTTCGACGATCGGGGCGAACGCCGCGTCGGCGGTGGTGAGGCGGGGGACGGGGAGCTGGTAGACATAGAACATGTTGACGTTCGTCGTCACCTTCTGACGCAAAAGCCAGTCAATGATGAACGAATCCGCCACGGCGGCGAGGAAGACGCCCTCCGAACCGGACAGTCCGTTTCCAACATCGACGAGCAATGAGTTGCCGCAGAAGTGGTTGGGCGGAACGACGGAGCCAACCAGCGAACGCTCGTTTGTGTTTGACGCCACTGCCCGGATACCAAAGCGTGGACGCTGATATCCAAGGGCTTGTCCGTTGTCGTTCTCGCGGCCCAAGACAGATCGACGCCCTTCCTTCTCGTTCACCCAGTACCGCGGCTCGGCGAACTGGTGGTCGAAGTGCCAGATCATCTTCCCCTCGTACAGCGGCAGTCGTCCCGCACCGGGCGCGGTGTGGAAAAGGTCGCTGTCGTTGGTCATGTCGAACTCGCGATACAGCTTGAGTTGCCACTTGCCCTCGACCGTCTCGCCCAGCAGCGGGAAGCGGAGCATCCGCTCGGCGATCTCGACGTCGATCTCGCTCTTGAACTCCATCACCGACAGGGAGTCGGGGGACAGCCGGCGGACGAGGTCCACGTCGATCGGCAGGCTGCCGGAGGTGGGGAAGTCCTCCAGCTCGCTCACCTCGTGCCGCATGAAGGCGGCGGGAAACGACGTCGTCTTGCCGCCGCGCGAGAAGCTCAGCACGACGAACTTGAACATCAGGTGAACGTCTTCGAAGACGCCCTTGCGGTTCTCGATGCAGAACAGGGCATCGATGGTCGCCTCGCTGAAGAGCAGCTCGCGCAGGCCCTTCGCGCCGAGGTCGGTGTAGATGCCGCTGGGAATCACGATGCCGCACTGCCCGCCCTCGCGGAGCAGGCGGAAGCACCGCTCGACAAAGAGCTTGTACAGGTTGAGGTCCGAGCCGGTTCTCTTGCCGTTGGCGATGGCGGTCTGGTGCCTGTATTCCGGAGCAGCGCGGAAGAAGGCGCTCTGGTGGGGGAAAGCGGACATGTAGTCCAGCCACGCCGGGCGAATCTCCTTGTCCTTCAACAGCTTCTTCTGCTCCGCCTCGAAGTCGTGGATGGTCATCGACTTCTTAGTGACCACGTCGGAGTAGGCCTCGAAGAACTCCTTGCCGTTGGGCTTGAGCACCTCCCACGGCGGGTTGGTGATAATCGCGTCGAACCCGCCCCGGCCCATCACCTTGCTGAACGCGAACGCCCAGTGGAACGGACGGAGGCGGGCGATGTCGTCGGGGGTCAGCGGGCGCTTCATCGGCTTGCCAGCCTTGCCCTTGGCGTCATCCCACGTCGCCTGCTCGAACTTGATGCCAAGGGTCTCGAACTGCCCGAGCAAGAGTAGGTCGAGCAGCTTCTGTGCATTGGCGTTGATGGCGGTGATACCGTCGCGCAGTGCCGTCAGGTCGTCGGCGTAGGCGGCGGTGTGGCGGTAGGTGTCGAGCTTCTGGTCGCGGTCTGCGATGATCTGGTCGTACGGCTTATCGAAGAGATTGGCGCTGGTCACCTTGCCCGGGTCAATGTGAAGCAGCCCGATGAGGCTGTTGCCGTCCATGACGTTGAAGTCAATGTTGGGCAGTGGCTCGAGCTGGTCGACCGTCTCCACGCTGGCGGCGAGGGAGAGAAACAGGCGCAGGCGGGCGATCTCGACGGCCTCGGGCATGAGGTCGACGCCGTAGAGGTTGTCGGTAATGATCCGGTGCTTGATGAAGTAGTCGAGCGAGGCGTGGTCGCGGCGGATTCCGGAGAGGCGGGCCTTGAGCTTCGCGTTGCCGTGGAACTCGATCCACGAGAACACGGCGGCGTAGAGGTTGATCAGCGTCTTCATCGCCGCCACGAGGAACGCGCCCGAGCCGCAGGCGGGATCGAGCAGGCTGAGCGACGGGAGCACATCGTCGAGCAGCCGCGTGGCGAGGCGGTCGTCGAGCTTCTTGAGCAGTTGAGGGATGCTGTCGAACTTACGGATGGGCAGCCCGGCCTTCTTCGCGGCCTCCACCGACTGCTCCTGCGTGTTGACTGCGTTCAGGACAAGGCGGTGGATTGTCCGCTCACAGAGGTAGCCGGTGATCTCGGGGCGGGTGTAGTAGGCGCCGAAGGCCTTCTGGTTGACGTACTTTTCGAGGATGTAGCCGAGAACGTCGGGGTTGATCTCGTTGTCCTCGCCGCCGGGGACGTCGTTGAGATTCCAGCTGAAGGAGCCGAAGAACTTCAGTGCCGCGTCGAACACTTCGTCGGGCCAGTCGACGGGGTTGCCGGCCTTGCGGGCGGTTTGCTCGATCGGGTGTTCGAGGAACAGGCCGCCGTTGAGGTACCGGATATCGCCAAGGACCTGCCTGGCTTCGTCGCTGCGCTTCTCCGCCGGTTTGGCAAAGCCCTCGAAGAACAGCAAAGAGAGGAAGCTAGCGTAGAAGCGATCCTTACCCGCCTCTTTCGAGGCGGCGAGCTTCTCTTCGAGGTAACGCTCCTTCCCGCCGTCGACAAAGCCCTTGCGCTGGAGGAAGTAGACGAACATGAGCCGGTTCAGCACGACGCTGGCCAGCCACGGGCGGTCGTTGGCGTGCGGGACGTTCTTGGCGGCGTCGGCGAAGGCTTTGTGGAGGTCCTTGTACTCGAGGTAGAACTTCTTGGTGACCCGCTCGACGTCGAACGCCTTTGTCCACGTGGCGATCCAGTCGTCGACGGTCGCTTCCTCGTCGAGGAAAGCCAGGTGGGGGAGGTTGTACATGCTGACGGTCTTAGTGGAATCACCGGGATGCCAGCCGAAGCTGGCAAGTGTTGGCTGTTTGAGGGACGAGCCGGGGTCTTTGAAGTGGACGAAGCGGAACGATCGGTAGTTGTGCGTGCAGATGAAGAGCAGGTGCTCACGGAAGAAACTGGGCAGATGGGCGGCCTTCTTCTGCTTCGGAACCAGGCCGCTGAGGACCTGGCGCAGCGGCACGGTCATCCCGCGGCCCGCCTTAAAGACGTCCGAATTCTTGAACTCGACGAGGAAGATCCCCCAGGGACAGCCTTTTAGAACCAGCTGCCGGATCTGTCCTTCGACGACCTTCTTGTCAAGGCCCTTGGCGTTCAGGTCGTCCTTGGACCAGTCATAGGCGATTGACTCGACGGACTCGACCGAAGGATCGATCGGCCAATCGAGGAGGTCGATGAGCACCTTCTGGATGAAGGACGCTTCATCGGTGACCTTGTCCAATGCCGCTTCGATCTGCTTCGGTTTAAGCTTCTTAGCCATCTAGCGTGACCCCGTTAGTTCAGTTCCATCCACGCCTTCAACACTGGCTTTACACCGACCGGAGCCTGTGCGGATCTGAGGTACGTGTTCTTAATGTGCTTCTCGACCGTCTTCCGGGTGGCGGCGAGAGTGGGTCGCTCGATCTCGAACACGCGCTCCGTGTCTGGCGTCGAGCGGATCAGGTCGGCCAAGGCGTCGACCGAGAGGTCGAGAGGGGCTTCTCGTACCTTCTCGTCTGTGAGTGTGTAGAGGTACCAGGCGACGTCGCCGGCGGCTTCTGTCCAGGCGCCGGTCTCCACGTCGGGGCCGGGACGGGCGTAGCAGAAAAAGACGGCCCGCGTGCCGGGCTTGATGTGGCGGCGGCCGCTGAAGACGCGCTGCGGGAAAACGTCGAGCCGGCCCGCCAGTTCGGGATCGGCGGAGAGGAGTTTCTGGTACTCCAGATGTAGCGCCTCCAGCGGGGTCTCGTGCCCCTCGTAGGCCTCGTTGAAGTCCTTCAGCGCGTCGTAGTCATCCTCAGGCGTGAGCAACTTCTTACCTTCGATGCCGAAGGTCTTGCTGATCCGCAGCGTCTTGTGCGTGACCTTCGTGTAGAGCGTGAGCAGTCGGTTGAGCTCGTCGGGTGGGAGGAAGTTCCAATAGGCCACATCGCCGCGGATGTCGCCACGGTTTTCCTTGTCGGGGAAGTCGGCCTTGATCCTCTCCTCGATGGCGGGATTCATGCGTCGGTCGACGCGGCCGATCCGCTGCATGAGGCGGACCGGGTTCCAATGCAAATCATAGTTGATCAGCCGCGTCGCATCCTGCAGGTTCAGGCCTTCGGAGAGGACGTCGGTGGAGATTAGGATGCGGATTTCCTCCTGCCCCTTCTTCGCCAGTTCGGCAGGAGTGGTGCCGTTGTAGTAGGGGCTGAAGCGGCGGATGAGCGCGCCGCGGTCGCTCGTCGAGCCGCTGTCTATCTCCTCGACGCCCTCAATGCCGGCGGCCTCGAGCTCGCGCTTGAGATACTGGGCGGTGTCCTTGAACTCCGTGAAGATCAGGCACTTGTGCTGCTTGAGCACGGGGTCCTTCTTCAGCAGCCGGATCAGCGTCTGGAGCTTGTCGTCGTGCGATGGCTTGAAGCGGCCGGCTTCCTTAAGGAAATCGGCAAGCTGGTTCAGGTCGGAGTAGCACTCGAGCAGCATCTTCGGCACGTCGTACTTCGTGCGGTCAAGCTTCTCAACGTCGTCGAGCATGTCGGGCGGAACGAGGTGGACGTCGTCCTCAGCTTCGGGGTCGTCGAACAGGCCCGGCTCGCGGTCGATCTCACCGACGAGATCCACGTGCTTCTTCTGCCAGTCGCGAAACCGCTTTTGTTCCGTGCCCGGCAGGCTGTGGACCTCCACCCAAGCGAGCATCCGGCGAAGCAGGTTCAGGCAGGAGTTAGTGAAGGCGTCGACGGAGCTCTCGAAGCGCTTGAGGAACGAGGTGCGCACTAGCCCCACCACCTGGCCCTGCCGACCTTCGGCGAACTTCTGAGCCTCGCGCTCCTCCTTCGGCCCGATCCAGTAGTTGAGGGGGTAGTAGATGGGCAGGTAGAAGAGGGGCGACTCCTTTTCAAACGCCGTTTCGACCATGTCGAGCAGCTTGCCGTAGGTCTTCCGCAACTCGTATTCCGCTACCTTTGGCGGCTGGCGCACGGGGAAGGCTGTTGCCTCGGTGCCCGCAGCGATCTGCGACTTCCGAACGTACGCCCGGCTCCGCTGGACGACGATCGCCTGGAACAGGCCGTCATCACCGAGGAACCGGACGGCTTCCGCCGCCTCGTCGGTCACGTCGGCATCAACGCCCTCATTGCCTGCGGCACCGTTGGACGCGTGCCCGAGTCGCTTCTGGAGTGCCGCCTCGATGCGGCGGAAGTGGCCCGGCAGCGAGTGGATGCCCAGCGGTGCGGCCCGGAAGTAGTCGGGCTGCTTGCGGCTGAACAACTCGATCATGTGCTGCAGGTCGATCAGCTTGTTGTTGACGGGCGTAGCGGTGAGTAGGAACATCGTCTTGCCGTCGACGATGTCGTATAGGCGGCGGTAGCGCGAGGGCTTGACGATGCCCTCGCCGGGGATGTAGCCGGGGCCGGGCTTGGCGGGGTCGAGTACGTTCGCGGGTGCAGTGCCGCGGGTACCGGGATTCCGGAAGTGGTGCGCCTCGTCGATGATCACGACGTCGGCGTTGCGGGCGACATCGTCGAGCTGCTTCTGAATCCTCGCGTTGTCGCGAGTCAGATCCGTGTGGTTAAAGATCAGCACGCCCGGGCCGTAGGCGTCGCCGAGGTCGGGCAGCTCGCGCTCCAGCGCCGCCTCCCAGACGGCGGTACGGCCCGCCTTCGGCACGAAGAGAGCCACGCGCTTGCGCTCATATCGGACGAGCCACTCGATGAGCATCAGGCCAACGTAGGTCTTGCCGAGGCCGACGCCGTCACACAGGAAAGCGCCGCGGTAACGGGAGGCGATCTTCTGGAGTTGCTTGTAGCCGTCCTGCTGGTAGCGGTCGAGTTTGGGGAACATGACCGACTTGCGGTCCCCCTTGCCGCTTTCCCAGTCGGTGACGGTCTGCTGGTAGCCGGCGAAGAGTTGTTCGAGTGCCTTGGCGTAGACCTCGTACGGCGAGTACTCCCGGACATGGCGCTCGATGACCCGGAGGATTTCAGGGGTTACGTCCTCCGCGGCGTCCCAATGTTCCTCATACCACTCCTGTAGGACCGTAACCGGTCGACCGGTTATCTGTACGTTCAGCTCGACGTTTTGCGTCAGGCCGGGGACAGTGAAGTTTGAAGAGCCGACAAGTGCGGACGAGCCCACTACCTCGAGTCGCGCGTGGGTGATGTACGCCTTCGCGTGGAACTTCTCCCTGCGGTAGACGCGGCAGGCAATCTTCCCCTTCCTGAGGGCATCGACAATCGCCGGGACGCCGCTGAGGAAGTCGTTCTTCTCCTTCTCGGCCTCAATGCTCCGGTCGAGGGCAGCCGTGATCTGCGACAGCGCCCGCTCGAATGCATCCCGGGTCCGGCTGGAGACTTCGTCTCCCATCAGGATCCGGATCCGGTCGACCTTCTGCCACTCCCCGTCGAGGGCGAGCAGGGCGCCGATCTCAAGATAGGCAGTGGCGATGTCGATCCGCTCGGAGATCTGGCACCAGTCGTGGAGGTAGCGCAGGGCCTTCCAGTCATCGTCGCTGTTGTCGACGATGAACAACTCGCTGCCAGTGACACTCTGCTTGGTTGGCAATGGGCGGTCCTCCCTACTCGGTGACGGGGACGAGCCTTGTGCGCGTGGCCGAACCACGTTCGCGCCGCACCGACACCTCTCGGCAAGTGGCCGGCGGCGGGTCGCTGGCTCGATTTGCTGCCCCCTTTGACCCGCCGGTTATGCAGCTGGTACGGTAATGGTTTGGACGCGGCACGTCAAAACGACGGCCCACAGGGTGAGTGACGAGGGACCAGACGGCCGAGCCAGAAAGGTGCCGGGTGATGGAGCTAGTCGAGGATCGCCCCTCAAGGACGGACGGGGCCGTGGAGTCCGCAGAGAACTTGGGCCTGTTCGCCACGCCAACGCGGTACGAGCCGAGCAGGCACATCCAGCGACTAGCGATCGCGCCGCGCGCGGAGGGGATCCTCGACCAGCGCGAGATCACGATTCAGTCATACCAGACAACTGTTCCGTTCGATCGGGAGGCAGTGGAGGCCGGGCTAGAACGCGCTTGGCTCACGCCCGTCATTCGGTTCGGCGTCTTTGGTCGGCCGGACGGTCACGGCCTGAGCCACAGTGAAGACTACTCCGTTGCGATCCTCGGCCTACAGGACGACCTTTCCGTGCGGGCGTACGACTACGCAAACCGACGTCCGCTCTGGTACTCATGGACGGACGTCGTCGTCGACACCGTCAGCATCCGCTACTTCAGGGACGGTGCCGGTCTGCTTCGCTTCACGACGACCGGAGGCGGACGCCGCATCACCGATGACCGGCTGCAGGAGTTCAATAGTACCTTTCTTGGCATCCCCAAGGAGGCGGTGACCAAGCGTCACTTCGACCTCATCAAGCTCCGCGAGCTGTGCTTCAGTCGGTTCCTCGACCACCTCTACATGGTCCGGTTCTCCGACCCGTCGTGCGCCGAGTACAAGAGCATCGACCACGCCCTGTTCCAAAGCCGCAAATACATCGACCCCGATGCCGAGCGCCTGCAGGAGGTCCGGGGTGACAGGCAAGCCAAGATTGAGTCGTTCGACTCCGACGTCTCCGTCCGCCTGCCGGCACTGGCCGTTCCCGCGCAGGTGCGGTTCTTCATCCGGGGCCTGAGCGGATCGCTCCGCCTGCGCTTCCCCAAGCTCACCTACACAAGCCAGCTGGTGATGCCGGAGGAGCAGGCGAAGGTCTTCTATGAGATCGTGGACGCGACCGTCGGGCTGATCCTCGATGACGATTACTACGGACAACAACCGTTCTCACTCGCGGACCTCGACACCGACCTGGGGATGTTTCCGGACCTGGTCGACCTCGCGGTGCATAAGTCGGTGCTGCTCATAGCCGACGAGCGGAGGAAGTTCTTCGAGGGCATCGACCTTGGCGCACCTTGGAGCCAGTGGCAGCCGCATCTGCGGGCGCTCGAAGAACTCCTACCGATCGGCGACGTGTTCGAACATGTCAAGGCGCTCGCGGACGGACTCGCATCGCGTGACCCATCGCATGCATGCAGGCTCCTGGATCAATGCCACCGGGATCCGAAGACGCCATCCCTTGGAGACCTGGTGGCACGCGTCGTGGCTGCTCGACTGCACGCAATGCCCGCTGCGATTCGAGCGCACGTTGAGGAATCGCTGCTAGCTTGGGCGATCGAGCGAGACCGGGAGACTTGGGATGTCGATCCGCAGAACGGCACCATTACTGCCGCTACGTTGTGCTGGCAGAGGGCAGACCTGTCGCCTGGCGCTCTCGCACCGGTCCTGTCCACGCTCATGGGTGTTCTGCATACCCGCCTCACGTCCAGTGATGATGACGTAGGCTCCCTGTTGGCTCGGTTCAATTGGTGCATGGCCGTTACCAAAGAAGCCTTTCCCGCTCCGGCGGGTCTTCCGGCTTCACTTCGGCTCGTCGCTGGTGATCAGGTGCCCGCCTCCGTCGGTGCCGGCGCCAGCGTTTTGAAGGAGCCGGTCAGAGACCTTCAGTCTCTCGACGATGCGGTGCTCGAGCAGTTCGGACTCCCGCTGTGGCCATCCTTTACGGCGAGCGGAGATAGGGGGAAGATCACGCTGCTGAACGACGGTGTCGGCATAGCGCACTCCGTCGCTGCGGCAGCGCTCGGGACCTTGTTCGGCCAAGATGGTGAGGCATCGACCCTCAACTTGGCTCCCGGCGAATCGACGGTCGTGACCGTCCCCGGCAAGCCCGAGACTTTGGACGTTAGGTTCTCGAAGTACGGCCGCTCGTACCGGCTCGAGGTGCCGATTGCCTACAGCAAGAAGAGCCCGGTCCGGCCGGTGGATACGCAGCTGCGCAAGCGCGGCCAGCGTGACTCGACCATCGGAGCCCTGAAGCGCGAGCTACACCAGCACATCCTGTCGATGAAGAGCGCGATCCGACAGGCGGACGACAGCGGCAGGGTCTTCAAGCTGCCGCCCCTGAGGCAGAAAGACTTGGCCAAGGCGATCGGTGCCAGTGCGTCAGCGGTGACACGGGCGATCAAGGACGGCAGCGATCGAGAGCTGCCGATCCTTCTCAAAGTCGTCAAGTGCGTCGACCAGATCCGCGAATACCGCGGCTGACGCCTGCGGATTTCAGTTGGCGTCGGTTGCTGCAACTGCAATTCGGATTTCCTCCAAGCCAACTCCCTTATGCACAGGGTGTTAGGTGCTCGTGCGCCATTTTCCAAGGCCGTTTCCTGCAATTTCCCCGCCGGGTGTTGAGCACGCAAACGGCGCTGCTCGCGACGCACACCCGCATCGGAGATTCAGCATGCAGGAGACTCGCTCCGCATCAAACTGGCACCTCAAACTCCATCCACACAACGTCCCGCCCGGGGAACTCGTCCAATTGGCGAGGGAGGTTCGCGATGAGCAGGCCGCAACACCAGCTGGCACCCCAGTGTCCAGCTTGGCATCCCGCATCGCCAGCGATCCGTCGATCCGCATTCTCATCAAGTCCAAGGCAGCCCAGCTTTGCCGTCGCAGCGACTTCTCCCGGTCGGACCGTGACGACCTGAGCCAAGCAATGTCTTTGCACTTGCTTCAGAAGGCTCACCTGTTCGATCCCGGCCGCGGTTCGCTCGAGGCGTTTGTCACGCAGGCGATCAAAAAATGGATCAAGATTGAGCTCCGCTCACGCGGCCGCCTCAAGCGCCGCGGCGACTACGCGACGGTGTCCCTCTCGACCGAGGTCGAGCACGCTGGCGAGACCGACTCTCTCGCCTCGCTGCTCGACGAGGACGACCGCCAGCGGCGGATGAAGCGGTCGCGCCGTACGGCAGAGGAGATGGTCAACCTCCGCGACGCCATTCAGCACGTCATGGGCAGCCTCTCGCCAGAGCAGCGCGAGCTGCTCCAGCAGGTGAGCCAGCACGGTGTTTCCCCGACCGCCCGGGACCGCGGCGTCTCGCGGCGCCAGATCGAGAACGCCCTCAAGATCATCCGTTGCCGCTTCGAGGACGCCGGCCTTGGTGACGAGTAGTCGCGCAGCCGCGATCGCATCGGCATAGGGAAACCAGTGGGCCAAGCGCCCGCGGGCGCCTGCCTCTGTGACCGAACCGATGCGGCGCGGCTGTGAATGCGCCCGCCCGTCCCTGGAGCACCAACGCGATCGTGCACGGTGCCTCCGGGGGCGGGCATTTCTTCGGAGGCCGATGCGCCCCGCCATCAACCTGGAGCTACCGGTCATGCACACCTCCGTCTTCCGATTCTCGTTCGCCCCCGCCGTCGACCTGGTCGAGGCCGAGGCGACCCTGACGCTGGCGATCCTCGCGGCTGAGGGCCTCTTCGGCGAGAGCCGGGTGCGCACCGAGGTCACCTACCACGCTGATGCCCCGCGCTCCAGCATCGTCGTCGACGGCAGCACCGAGTCGGGGGCGGCCGTGGTCCGCATCTACATCTCGCTGCTCACTCGCGAGTTCGGGGCCGACGCCTTCACCGTCCGCCGCATGCCCTCGCCGCGGCCCAGCGTTGCGTCCGGACCGGTGGTAATCGAGACCGCTTCAGCCTTCGCGGCGGCATGAGCCATGTCGCCTATCCGAGGAATCTAAGCCCATGCATGACGCCGGATCTCCCGCCCCAGGTTCGGACGCGCCCTCGACCCCCTCGCGTCCGGACTATGTGGCGGCGATCCGGCGACGTGTTGATGCGCGCCTGATCGAGCGGGACCAGTGGGTGTGCTGGCGCTACGTGACGCGCGGCGGCAAGAAGACCAAGGTGCCGTTCAACGCTCGAACGGGCGCTGCAGCCGACTCGACCGGGCCGGAGACGTGGTCCTCCTTTGTAGAAGCCGTCGCTGCCTACGAGCGCGACAAGCGAAACGCCGGCATCGGCTACGTCTTCGCGGCCAACGACCCCTTCTGCGGCATCGACCTTGACGACTGCCTCGTCCCGTCAACCGGTGAGATCAAGCCGTGGGGTCTGGAGTTTATCGAGCTGCTCGCCAGCTACACCGAGATCAGCCCCTCAGGCACTGGCGTCAAAGCCATCGTTGAGGCGAGCAAGCCCGGCCCGCGGTGCAAGACGAGCTACGAGGACGGCGAGGTCGAGATGTACGACCAGGGCCGCTTCTTCACCATGACCGGCCGCCACCTCGACTGGACGCCGCCTGATGTCCAACCGGCGCAGGAGGCGGTCAAGTCGATCTACGAGCGGGTCTTCGGCACGACGAAGCCATCGGCCACCCCTGTGGCGACCGCGGAAGCTGCCAAGGCCACCGGCTCCGACCGCTACGCGCTCACCGACGACGGGATCCTCGAGAAGGCAAAGCGCAGCCGCAACGGCACGAAGTTCTCCGCCCTGTGGGACGGCAACTGGAACGCCCACTTCGGCTCCCAGAGCGAGGCGGACTCCTCGCTCGTCTTCAGCCTCGCCTTCTACACGAAGGACGCTGGCCAGCTCGACCGGCTGTTCCGCCGCTCGGGGCTCATGCGCGACAAGTGGGATGAGAAGCACGGCGCCAAGACCTACGGGCAGATGACGGTCGACAAGGCGCTGGAGCACGTGACCGAGCAGTACCGCCCCAGGTCGCCCAGCCAGAAGAGCGCTGTCGTGACCGACGACGACGAGAGTGGTGGGGACGACGTGCCCCGCGACGCCGACGGCATGATCGTGCTCGGTGAACGCGACCCGGAGACGGGCCGGTTGGTGCTCTCGCCGAAGAAGACCCTTCCAACGGCCAAGGCGTTCGTCGGCGAGTTCTACTCGCACCCCCACCCCGATGGCCGCAAGACCTGCCGCACCCTGCACAGCTACGCCGGCATGCTCATGGCCTGGCGCGGCAATCGGTACGTGGAGGTGGAGCAAGAAGCGCTTCACCACCAGCTCCAGCCGTGGCTCCACGACGCGCTGCGCTACCAGTTCAACAAGCAAACGAAGCAGATGGAGCTCGTCGGCTTCGAGTCGAACCCGGGCACCGTCAAGGCGGCCGTGGAGTCGATCCGGGCGCACGTCCACCTGCCGGCCTCGACTACGCCCCCGGCGTGGCTGGACGAGCGGAAGGATGCACCAGACCCCCGGAACCTGCTCCCGTTCCCGTCGGGCACCCTCGACCTCACCACCAACAAGGTGCTGTCCCCGACGCCGGCGCTGTTCAACATCAACGCGATCGACTTTGACTACGACCCGGAGCCCGAGCCGCCGGAGCGGTGGATCCGCTTCCTCGAGCAGCTTTGGGGCGACGACCTCGAGTCCATCGAGCTGCTCCAGGAGTGGATGGGCTACTGCCTCGTCGCCGACACCAGCCAGCAGAAGATGCTGCTCATGGTCGGGCCCAAGCGCTCGGGCAAAGGGACCATCGGCCGGGTGCTGTCGCGCCTCGTCGGCGCCGCCAACGTGGTCGGGCCCACTACCAGCAGCCTCGCGGGCAACTTCGGCCTTCAGCCCCTCATCGGCAAATCGCTGGCCATCGTCTCCGACGCCCGGTTCTCAGGTGAGAACGTGGGCGTGGTGGTCGAGCGCCTGCTGTGCATCAGCGGCGAGGACACGCTCACCGTCGATCGCAAGTTCCTCGGCAGCCTGACCATGAAGCTGCCGACGCGGTTCATGTTCCTGACGAACGAACTGCCGCGGATGAACGACGCCAGCGGTGCGCTTGCCGGGCGGTTCGTGATCCTGCGCCTGGTCAACAGCTTCTACGGCCAGGAGAACCATCAGCTGACGCAGGAGCTCATGGAGGAGCTGCCGGGCATCCTCGTCTGGGCCATCGAGGGGCTCAAACGTCTCCGCGAACGCGGGCACTTCGTGCAGCCGCAGGCCGTGGCTGACGCGGTGCAGGAGATGGAGGACCTGGCGTCGCCCGTGATGGCGTTCGTGCGCGACGAGTGCGAGGTGGCCGTCGGCCATCGCACGTGGGTCGACGACATGTACTCGGCCTGGAAGCGCTGGTGCGAGAGCGACGGGCGCAACATGGCCAGCACCAAGGCCGTGTTCGGACGCGATCTGGCTGCCGCTGTGCCCGGCGTGGTCTGTCGCCGGCACAGCATCCAGGGGCGCTTCTACGACGGCATCTCACTCCGGAACGGAGGTGGGATGTGATCCGCCACGCCGCCCTCCTTCACTTCGGCCACGCCCCGGACGGGTGTTTGTACCGCGATGCCGGCGTCTTGTACCGCGATGTACCGCGATGCGAGAGCCGACCCCGGTACAAGAAAACCCCTCTCACAGCCTCAGAACGCGGTTTGTACCGCGATGTACCGCGATGTGCCGGGCATTTCCCCAGTCACGCGCGTACGCGGGCGCGCGGGCGCACGCGCAGGAGAGATGTTTCTAGCGGGTGGGGGATATCGCGGTACATCGCGGCACACCGCGGTACAAACGGCCCTGGCGGGCTGGAAACGGCGATTTTCTGTACCGGGGTCCGCCGATCTATCGCGGTACAAGCCCGGTACACCGCGGTACAAGCCCCTTCCGTCCCGTTCCCACCAGTCGCCACACGTTGGCCCACGTCGCGTTTTGCCACGCGAGGGCGAACCACGTCCCCACCTCGCGCCAGGACGCGACACGTCGCGACTGTGGCGGAGGTGCGGGAGGAGGTGCCCAGGGGTGCCAAAGTGGCAGAGTTCCGGCCCCTCCAGCCGCTGCTCTTAGGTACTTCCGGACCCATCTGCGCTGCTGATGCCCGCGGGAACAGCCACGGATCCCAATAGACATTCCTTCGGAAGAAAAAAACGTGTCCGACACCTTCCCCAACTCGGAGAACCCCCAATGCGAACGCTGGCGCTACCCCATCGAAGCGATGCTGACACGGCTCGGCACCGACCTGAACAACCATCGCAAGTCCGCCGACCCCTGGCACCGCAAGGCCCAGAGCATGGTCAAGGCGTGGACTCTGCGGCTGCATCACGCTCCACCTCCGCGCCCGCGAGCGGTGAGGCTGGCGCCGGCGGGGTGGCAGGAAGCCGCCACGGAAATGACACGCTCGCTCGACAACCGGGCCCGGCTTCAGCGAACGCGCACGGGCTGGAAGCGCTGGGCGGAGGATCGGGCGAGCCAGGATCGCCGGTGGCCGGGGAGGTTCCGTCAGAGGCAGCCAACGGCAACGCCAAGCCGGTCATCCGCCGGCGACGACGGCGATCCGGGGACACGACCTCAGTGAACGCGCAGGCCGTGCTCGTACTCCTCGAGCAGCAGGCGTTCCGCTGTGCCCTGACGGGGCGGCGACTGGAACCGGAGACGGCAGCGCTCGACCACGTGATCCCCGTCAGCCGTGGCGGCGAGCACTGCATCGACAACACGCAGGTGCTGGAGCGGACCGTCAATCGGGCCAAGGGGACGCTCACCAACGGCGAGTTCATCGCCCTCTGCAGCGAGGTGGTCCGCCGCGTTGGCGAATCCCCGGTGGCCCAATCCCACGATCACGACGCGCAGAACATCACGACCCAGCAGTAAAGGAACCCCACCCATGAAGATCGCACTTAGAGCCCTTGACGAGATCACCCCCTACGCCAACAACCCGCGCAACAACGACGAGGCCGTCGATGCCGTCGCGGCCAGCCTGAAGGAGTTCGGCTTCCGCCAGCCGATCGTGGTCGACGCCGAGGGCGTGATCATCGTCGGCCACACCCGCTTCAAGGCGGCGAAGAAGCTGGGGCTCGCGAAGGTGCCGGTCCACGTCGCCACGGACCTCTCCGAAGCGCAGGTGCGGGCCTACCGCCTGGCCGACAACGCCACGAACGAGATCGCGGAGTGGAACTACGAGATGCTTCCGATCGAGCTGTCGGCGCTGTCGGAGATGGACTACGACCTGGGGCTGCTCGGCTTCGATGACGAGGAGCTCAAGCGGCTCATCAGCGGCGAGGTCGAGCAGGGTCAGACGGACCCGGACGACGTGCCGGCGCCACCCGACGAGGCGATCACCCAGCCCGGTGACCTGTGGATCCTCGGGAACCACCGCCTGCTCTGCGGCGACAGTTCCAAGCCGGCCGACCTCGACCGCCTGCTGGACTGCCAAATGATCCACCTCGTGAACATGGACCCGCCGTACAACGTGAAGGTCGAGCCGCGGAGCAACAACGCCATCGCCGCCGGAAACTCGTCGTTCGCGAAGGCCAAGGGCTCCGGTGGCCACCACCAGAAACTCGACCTCGCGCGTCACCCGGAGAAGGCCAAGGCCACGCACAAGCAGATGCGCGCCAAGGACCGGCCGCTGGCCAACGACTTCGTCACGACCGAGGCGTTCGACGAGCTGCTCGATGCCTGGTTCACCAACGCCAGCCGCGTGCTGGTCCCCGGCGGCTCGTTCTACGTCTGGGGCGGCTACGCCAACCTCGGCAACTACCCGGGGCCGCTCAAGCGAGCCGGGCTCTACTTCAGCCAGGGGATCGTGTGGGACAAGCAGCACCCCGTCCTCACGCGCAAGGACATGATGGGCGCGTTTGAGATCGCGTTCTACGGCTGGAAGGAGGGGGCAGCCCACCGGTTCTTCGGGCCGAACAACGCCACCGACCTGTGGCACGTGAAGAAGGTCAACCCGCAGTCGATGGTCCATCTGACGGAGAAGCCGGTGGAGCTGGCCGTGCGGGCGATGCAGTACAGCAGCCTCGCGGGCGAGAATGTGCTGGATCTCTTCGGCGGCTCGGGGAGCACCCTCATCGGGGCCGAGCAGACGGGGCGACATGCCTTCCTGATGGAGCTCGACCCGCCGTACTGCGATGTCATCTGCGACCGCTGGTGCAAGTTCACCGGAAAGGAGGCCTTTCGTGTTGATTCTCAAGGAGAAACCATCTCCCGATCCGAGCTGCTCGCGGCGCGGGCGTAAGGTCGGCGGCAACCGACGCCCCCGCTCCTGGACGATCTGCCGGGTGTGCCTGGCGGTCTTCCCGATGCCAAACCTCAAGCGGCGGTACTGCTCGATGGCCTGCAAGGTAAAGGCGCAGACCACCGGACGGCGCACCTTCCGCCGGAGCATTTCCAAGGCCCGCAGCGCCCAGAGCCTGCTGCGCTACCACGTCCAGGCCGGCCACATCGTGCGGCCCACCACCTGCGAGGCGTGCGGTGCGTCGGACCGCCCCATCGAGGGGGCGCACTTCAACTACGACGAACCGCTGCGGGTGCGGTGGCTGTGCCGCTCGTGCCACGTTCGGTGGGATAAGCGGGAGCCCAAGGGCGGGACGGTCCGCGTCGATGGGATCGCCGCCCGGACTGAGACAACCCCGGCGACGAAGGCCGGGGCTGCTCCTGCAGGGGAGGCGGCGTGATGTCAGTCGCCTCGATTCTCCCTCAAGTAGCACCACTCAAGCATGGCGTCCTCGTAGAAGCACCCGGCGTTCCCGGCCGCCGCCTGATTCTTCCGCCCGTGGGCCGGCACGATACACCCGCGGTCGCGGAGGAAGGCCATCGCGACCATCACCTGGGTGAAGGGCGCGTCGATGGTCTCGCGGATCGACTCGCCGGTGAAGGTGCCGCCGTTGAGCTCGTCGATCGCATAGGCGACCTCCTCGTAGACCTGCTGTGTGCAGGTGTGGACGTACGGCTTGCTCTGTCGGCGGCTGGTGGCGCTGGGGATCACCCAGCGGACCAGCAGCCCGTCCTCGACGGCGAAGGTGTCATCGGCCGGCGGCATCGTCGCCTCCTTCCGGCGGAGGGGCCGACGCCGACGGCTCGTACTCGACGTCGCACGTCGTGCAGCGGACCACGTCGTCGTCGATCCAGGCGAGGTAGTCGACCCGCCGCTCCCCGCACGCCGGGCAGCCGAGCGTGGGGAGGACCAGGTCGTCGTCGTCGCGGGGCGGCTCACAATGGGGGTGGGGCTGGCCGTTGTCATGGTGGTGGTTGCAGCTCATGTTCAGGCTCCCTTCCCGTTGGTGGCGGCGGCGGTGAAGAGGCCGCGGTCGACCTTCTTGAAGCGGGCGTCCTTGCCCTTCTTGCTGATCTCGCGGCCCATCGCGGCGTAGAGCGTCGCGTGCGGCGTGGCCCCGTCCGTCTTCCAGCCCGCCGCGATCACGCGCTCAGCGATGGTCTTGGCGCTCAGGGGCTCGTTCGCCTCGGCCAGCACCTTGGCGGCGAGGTCCAGGCCGCTGGTCTTCTTCGCCGGGCGCTGCTTGGGCTCGCGCTTCGCCTTGGCCGGGGCCTTCGCCGTCTCGGGCGTGGCGGCGTCGGGCTTTTCGAGCTTGGCGGGTGCCGGCTCGACGGCCTTTGCTGCGGCGGGCTTCGCGGCCTTGGCCGTCTTCGTCTTTGGTGCCTTGGCCGTCGGGGGCTTGGTGCTCTTCGAGGTCTTCTTCGTGGGGCTCGTGGTCTTGTTGGTCTTCGTAGCCATGTCTGGTCTCCTTGGTTTGGAGGTGCGTGTGGAAGCCGCCCGCCACGCGGCGGGCGCGCGGAAGGTGGTTCAGCAGCCGGCGACGCGCTCGATCTCCGCGAGCACGTCGATGATCATCGAGTTGGTGGCCTTGGGCCGGTCGCGGCGGTCGGTCCCGTAGACCACCTTGGCCGCGTTGTAGGCCAGGGCGTGGAACTCCTCGCGGCTGTCGCCCCGGCCGATCTCGACCTCGACGTCGTTGGCGATCACGGTCGCGCCGCGGGCGGTGCGGCGGATCTCCAGGTCGCCGGCCTCGCCCTCGATCGTCATCTGCTTGATGGTCATCTGCGTTCTCCGTTCGTGGTGTCGTTCGCGCCGCGGCCATCCCGCTTCGCTGAGCACATGAAGCCATGCGTCCGCGGACACATCAAGCGGATAAACCGCTGTCGCAATGAGATTTAGCTGCACCATGCCGATGTCCCCGACCAACTCGTCCCAGTCTGACACCGAGGCCGCCAAGCCCGCGGTGAACCCCGCTGCGCTCACCGTGGCGGAGGTAGCGAAGCTGCTCTCGGCGGCCGGCGGGAAGAAGGTGACGCCCGAGCAGGTCCAGGCGGATCTGGATGCCGGCGCCCCCGTTGGCCCCGGCGGCACCCTCAACCTCGTGCACTACACCGCATGGCTCTTGCGGGAGGTCCAGACCGGTGGCGAGTAGCATTCCCATCGATCCCCGCCGCCTGCGCGCCGCCGAGGCCGTGCGCCTGCTCAACGCCACGCCGCTGGGTGAGGTCGCGCAGGCGCACCTCGTTTACCGCCACCTCAACCGCGCCGCCTACACCATCGGCGACGGCAAGCGCATCGACCTGGTCAAGTACGCCGCGTGGCTGTTCCACCAGCGCAGCGAAGAACTGCCGCCCGGCTGGAGCGAGGCCGACTACGAGAAGCACAAGGAGGCGGTGAACGCCCGCTCGCGGGCCAAGAGCGAGTCATCGAGAGACATCGCCGCCGACGGGTGGGTGCATGAACCGAGGGACGCCGCTCGCAAGGCTGACGCCGCCTCCAGCTTCCGCACCTTCTGCGAGCGCTACTTCCCGCAGACGTTCCACCTGGCGTGGTCGCCCGACCACCTGAAGGTGATCAGCAAGATCGAGCAGGCGGTGCTCCACGGCGGGCTCTTCGCCATGGCCATGCCTCGAGGCAGTGGCAAGACGACGCTCTGCGAGACCGCCTGCCTGTGGGCGCTGCTCTACGGCCACCGCGAGTTCATCGCCCTGGTCGGCAGCGACGAGGAGCACGCGGCCGACATGCTCGACTCGATCAAGAGTGAGCTCGAGAACAACGATCTGCTCGAGGAGGACTTCTCGGAGGTCTGCGGGCCGATCCGGGCGCTGGAGGGGATCCACCAGCGGGCGGCGGGACAGCTCTACCGGGGAGCGAGAACCCACATCGGCTGGACCGCCAAGGAGATCATCCTACCGAGCATCGACCAGAGCCTCAGCTCCGGCGCGATCGTGAAGGTGGCCGGCATCACCGGGCGCATCCGCGGCATGAAGCACAAGACGGCCGAGGGAAAGAGCGTGCGGCCCAGCCTTGTGCTGCTCGATGACCCGCAGACGGACGAATCGGCGCGATCCCCCAGCCAGTGCCACACGCGGGAGCAGATCCTCGCCGGCGCCATCCTCGGCCTTGCGGGGCCGGGGCGGAAGATCGCCGGGCTCATGACCCTCACCGTCGTCCGACCCGACGACATGGCCGACCGCATCCTCGACCGGGAGAAGCACCCCCAGTGGCAGGGAGAGCGGACGAAGATGGTGTACGAGTTCCCGTCCACCCCAGAGGGCGAGAAGCTCTGGCAGCAGTACGCCCAGCTGCGAGCCGAGGGCCAACGCAACGACCGAGGGGTCAGCGAAGCGAACGAGTTCTACGAGCAGAACCAGCGGGCGATGGACGAAGGGACGGTCGTGGCGTGGCCGCAGCGCCACAACCCAGACGAGCGCAGTGCCATCCAGCACGCGATGAACCTGAAGCTGGATCACGGCGAGGCGGCGTTCTGGGCGGAGTACCAGAACGAGCCCAAGCCTGAGGCCGGCGACGAGGACACGCTGCTCAGCGCTGACGAGATCGCGAAGAAGACCAACGGCATGAAGCGCGGCGAGCTGCCGGTGGGCGTGAGCCACCTCTCGATGTTCATCGACGTGCAGGGGGCGCTGCTGTTCTGGATGATCTGCGGCTGGGAGGACGACTTCACTGGCTACGTCGTGGACTACGGGGCCTACCCGGACCAGCGAAGGGAGTATTACACGCTCCGCGACGCCAGGAAGACCCTGCAGACGGCGCACAATGGGACGGGGCAGGAAGGCGCCATCTACGCCGGCCTCGAAGCGCTCACCGAGCAGAAGCTCGGCAAGAAGTACCGCCGCGACGACGGGGCCGAGATGCGGGTGACGCGGTGCCTGATCGACGCCAACTGGGGCAACTCCACGGACGTGGTCTACCAGTTCTGCCGGCAGTCGCCTCACGGGGCGATCGTGATGCCCAGCCACGGCAAGTACGTCGGGGCCGCCAGCACGCCGTTCGCGGAGTACAAGTCCAAGCGCGGCGACCGCACGGGGCTGCACTGGCGCATCCCCGGCATGAACGGGCGGCGAGCCGTCCGCTACGCCCTCATCGACACGAACTACTGGAAGAGCTTCGTCCACGCCCGCCTTGCCGTTCCTATGGGGGATCCGGGGTGCCTGTCGCTCTTCGCAGGGGCGGATCATCGCCTTGTCGCTGAGCACCTCACCAGCGAGTACCGGGTCAAGACCCAGGGCCGTGGTCGCGAGGTGGACGAGTGGAAGCTGCGCACGCCCGGCACGGACAACCACTGGCTCGACTGCCTCGTGGGCAGCGCCGTCGCCGCCTCGATGCAGGGGGCGGTGCTGTTCGGAACGGATGTGAAGCAGCAGCCACGACGGCGTGTGAAGCTGTCGGCGATCCAGCGTGCCAAGCGATGATGCCCGTCGGTCGCACCACCCCCCACCTGCGTCCCTTTCAGCCATGTGTAAAAACATTGTCTCTTAGTCGTAAGAGTCGAGGAATCTACACATTCGCATCGCGTGCGCAGCACGCCGCCGACCGGCATAGGTAGCCAGAGAGGACTCCGCATCCCGCGGCCCTCGGAGCGCTCCCATGTCCGACTCGTCCACGCCGCTCGAACAAGCCATCACCGAGAACGCCGCCGGCCCCAAGCGGGCCAAGGGCGACAGCGCCGAGATGGAGCAGCACTCGCTGCCCGACCAGATCGCCGCCGACCGCTACCTCGCCAGCAAGAAGGCGACCGCCTCGAAGGGCCTGGGCATCCGCTTCAAGAAGCTCACGCCACCGGGGGCCGACTGACCCATGCTCACGTGGCTGAAGCAACTCGCCTCCCCCTCCCGCGCACCGACCGCTCCCCGGCCGGCGGCGCGGGTCGTGCGTGCGCGTGTGGAGAACAGCCTCCAGGCCCGCTTCGACTCTGCCGCGACCACCGACGACAACCGTCGCCACTGGGCCAACGCCGACGGCCTCTCCGCCAATGGGGCGATGAGCGCCGAGGTCCGCCGCACTCTGCGGAACCGGGCCCGCTACGAGGTGGCCAACAACAGCTACGCCCGCGGCATCGTCCTCACCCTCGCCAACGACACCGTCGGCACCGGTCCGCGGCTGCAGATGCTCACCGGCGACGCCGAGGCCAACCGCCGCGTCGAGGCCGCCTTCGCCGAGTGGTCGGCCGCCATCCGCCTGCCCGAGAAGCTGCGCACGCTCCGCATGTCCCGCGCCGACAGCGGCGAGGGGTTCGGCGTGCTGACCAGCAACCCGGAGCTCCCCACGCCCATCAAGCTCGACCTGAAGGTCATCGAGGCGGACCAGGTCACGACGCCCCTGATGAACCTGGCGGAGCCGCAGCAAGTGGACGGCATCCTGTTCGACCGCTTCGGCAACCCGGTCGAGTACCACGTCCTTCGCCAGCACCCCGGCGACAGCACCTTCGGCTGGGCCGGGTTCGGCGGTGGTGGGGACTACGACCGCCTGCCTGCCAGCGCCGTCATCCACTACTTCCGCGTCGACCGCCCCGGCCAGTCGCGCGGCATCCCCGATATCACCCCCGCGCTGCCGCTGTTCGCCCAGCTGCGGCGCTACACGCTCGCCGTGATCGCCGCCGCCGAGACGGCCGCCGACTTCGCCGCCGTGCTCTACACCGACGCCCCGGCCAACGGCGAGGCCGAGTCGGTGGAGCCGATGGACCTGGTGGACCTGGAGAAGCGGATGGCCACCGTGCTCCCGGGCGGCTGGAAGTTGGGGCAGGTGGCGGCCGAGCAGCCGACGACCACCTACGGCGAGTTCAAGCACGAGATCCTCAACGAGATCAGCCGGTGCCTGAACATGCCGTTCAACGTCGCGGCCGGCAACAGCTCGGGCTACAACTACGCCTCGGGGCGGCTGGACCACCAGACCTACTTCAAGAGCCTGCGCGTCGATCAGGCGCACCTGGAGGCGGTCGTGCTCGATCGCCTGTTGGCGGCGTGGCTGGACGAGGCGGTCCTGATCGAGGGCCTGCTCCCGCAGTCGCTGAGATCCACGACTGCGACCTTCCCGCACCACTGGTTCTGGGACGGGCAGGAGCACGTCGACCCGGCGAAGGAAGCCAACGCCCAGGCGACCCGGCTCCAGAACCACACGACCACGCTCGCCTACGAGTTCGCCCGCCACGGGCGCGACTGGGAGGCGGAGCTGCGCCAGCGGTCCAAGGAGCTCCAGCTGATGCAGGAGCTTGGCCTCCCCACCACCGCCAGCACCGGCGGGGCCGCGTCTGTTCAACCCACCAGCGACAACACAGACGAGGAGGACGCGGATGCCGAGCACGCCGCCGTCGAAGAGTAATGCTGCGCCCGATGCGCCCCGCGACCTGCAGATGGTCGCCACTGCTTCGGACCTGAAGTGGCTGGATGCTGCCGCCTCAGAGGGCGCTGCGCCCAATCCCCGCCGCTTCGAGATGACCGCCTACACCGGCGGCGCGATGCAGCTGGCCGGCTGGCGCTACCCGGTCGTGATCGACCTCGCCGGGCTGCAGAGTTCGGCCAAGCCCAAGGTCTTCCTCGAGCACGACCGCACCCAGCGCGTCGGCCACATCGACGCCGTCAACATCACGCCCAGCCAACTCTCGGTGGCCGGCGTGATCAGTGCCTCGGGCCGCGCGGCTCAAGAGGTCCAAGCCGACGCCGCCGCCGGCTTCCCTTGGCAGGCATCCCTGGGGGCCCGGGCGGTCGAGGTCGAGTGGGTGCCGGAGGGGAAGAGCGCCCAGGCCAATGGCCAGGTCTTCAACGGCCCGCTCAACGTCGCCCGCAAGTCCATCCTCGGCGAGGTCAGCTTCGTGGCGCTGGGCGCCGACGACAACACCTCCGCCGCCATCGCCGCCTCGCAGGTACAAGCCATGCCCGACACCGCCACTCCCGAAGAGACCGCCCCCGCGCCCGTTCAGGCCGCCGCTCCCCCGGATCCCGCACTGGATCTCCGTGCGTCCACCGCCGCGGAGATGAAGCGGATCGCCTCCATCCAGAAGCTCTGCGGCACCAAGCACTCTGAGATCGCCGCCAAGGCGGTCGAGGAGGGCTGGGACCAGACGCGCACCGAGCTGGAGGTCCTGCGGGCCGACCGCCCCCAGGCGCCTGCCGCCATCATCCCCGACAACAGCGTGACGGATGATGTCCTGCTGGCCGCCGCCTGCACCGCCGGCAGCCTCCCCGGCGTGGAGCAGGCGTTCGATGCCAAGGTCCTCGAGGCCGCCCACCGCCGCTTCCGGGGGCGCCTCGGCCTCCAGCGCCTGCTGATGGAGTCCGCCTGGGCCAACGGCTCGCACCTGCGCGACTTCTCCGACGACCGCGACGGCGTCATGCAGGCCGCATTCAGCACCGCCCGGCTCCCCGGCATCCTCTCCAACGTCGCCAACAAGTTCCTTCTGGCCGGCTTCAACTCCGTCGAGACCGCGTGGCAGAGCATCGCCGCCACCCGCAGCGTCCGCGACTTCAAGGCCGTCACGAGCTACCGGATGACCGGCGCCTTCGAGTACGACGAGGTCGGGCCCGACGGGGAGCTCAAGCACGGGCAGATCGACGAGGAGAGCTTCGGCAACCAGGCCCGCACCTACGGGAAGATGTTCAGCGTCACCCGCCAGGACCTGATCAACGACGACCTGGGCGCGCTGACGAGCCTGCCCCAGCGCATCGGCCGGGGCGGGGCGCTCAAGCTCAACAAGGTGTTCTGGGGCACGTTCCTCGACAACGCAGCCTTCTTCACCGTCGCCCGCAGCAACTACAAGGCCGGCGCGGACACCGCTCTCAGCCTCGACGGGCTGACCGAGGCGGAGCTGATGTTCCTCGAGCAGAAGGACGCCGAGGGCAGCCCGCTGGCGATCGCGCCGCGGGTGCTGCTCGTGCCGCCGGCGCTGAGCGTTAAGGCCAGCCAGTACATGAACGCGACGGAGGTGCGGGACACCACGGCCAGCACGAAGTACCCGACGAACAACCCGCACGCGGGCAAGTTCAGCGTCGTGTACTCGGCCTACCTCTCCAACAGCACGCTCACCGGCAACTCCGCCAAGGCGTGGTACCTGCTAGCCAGCCCGCAGGACCTGCCGGTCATTGAGGTCGCGTTCCTGAACGGCGTGCAGACGCCCACGGTCGAGCGGGCGGACGCGGACTTCAACGTGCTGGGCATCCAGTTCCGCGGCTACTTCGACTTCGGCGTGGCCCTGCAGGACTACAGGGGCGGCGTGAAGCTCAAGGGAGAAGCCTGATGCCACTGACCGACCCCGGCACCTCGACCGGGGGGCAGACGCTCGACCCGACGCAGTCGGGCGTCGACCCGGAAGACGACACGCCCGACCCACCACCCGACGAACCGCCACCCGGCGAAGCACAAGAAGGAACCACCCACATGACAACGCGATTCATCCACGACGGCGACAGCATCGACTACACCCCGGCTTCGGCCGTGACGGCGGGCGACGTGATCGTCCAGGAGGACCTCGTCGGCGTCGCCAAGCGCGACATCGAGGCGAACGTGCTCGGGGCGCTGGCGGTCGTCGGTGTCTTCGACTTCCCCAAGACCACGGGCGTGGGCACGGCGATCGACGCCGGCGCCACCGTCTACTGGGACGCCACCAACTCCGTGGCCACCACGGACACCAACGCCGGGGCCAACAAGCTCGCCGGCAAAACGGTCCTCGCCGCCACCGATGACGACGCCACGGTGCGCGTGCGCCTCAGCCAGTAACCACCCCCCACAGATGCCCGACCTCCTCAATACAGCCTCCGCCTGGCTCGAAGCGAAGCGCACCGCACATCTGTCGCGGACGGTCGAGTACCGCCGGGGTGTGGATGCGGTCGAGGTGGCTGCCACGGTCGGCCGCACCGTCTTCGAGCAGGTGGACAACGAAGGCGTGGGCATCGTCCACCGCATCGAGTCGCGCGACTTCCTGATCCTCCGCACGGCACTCGTGCTGGCGGATGTAGAGGTCCTGCCCAAGGCCGGCGACCGCATCCGCGATCCCGATGGCGATGACATTCAGATCTACGAGGTGATGGCACCCGGAGGCGAGCCGCCGTTCCGCTTCAGCGACCCATACCGCCGAACCCTCCGCGTCCACACGAAACACATCGGGAGTGAGCCCACTACATGAGCACCATCACCTCCATCGCCGACGCCGTGACCGACCGGCTCAACGCTGGCTCGTTCAGCCAGGCGTTCACCGCCGAGCGCCACTACCAGCCGCAGTTCGATCTGGCGGACCTCGAGACCCTGCGCGTCTCGGTGGTGCCAAGATCCCTCTCGATCTCCGGCAGCTCCCGCCGCCAGAGCCAGTACGACGCGCTCATCGACATCGGCATCCAGAAGCGGCTGATCGCCGACGGCGACGAGAAGGCGCAGGTCGACGCGCTGCTCGACCTCGTCGAGGAGATCGCCGACCACCTGCGCTTCGAGCGGCTCGCCACCATGCCCGAGGCGGTATGGGTCGGCCTCGCCCACGAGCCCGTCATCGCCGCCGAGCACCTCGAGCAGCACCGCCAGTTCACCAGCCTCCTCACCGCCACCTACCGGGTGCTGCGATAGCGCCGCCGCCGCAGGCTCGCCTCGCCTCCAACGGAGACACCAACATGCCCACGAAGCTCGGGATGGACGCGAAGCTCTACTACAAGGTCGGCGGCCAGGACGGCGCCGGCTCGTGGCTGGAGCTGACCAACACGAAGGACGTCACGCTCTCGCTCGAGGCCGGCGAGGCGGACGTGACCACCCGCGCCAACAACGGCTGGCGGGCCACCGTCGCCACCGTCAAGGACGGCACCGTGGAGTGGGAGATGGTCTGGGACACCGGCGACGCCGGGTTCGGGGCCATCAAGGACGCCTTTCTCACCAACGGCGTGATCGGGCTGCAGGTGCTCGACGACGCGACGGGGACGGGTGAAGGGCTGCAGGCGGACTTCATGATCACCAACTTCAGCCGCAACGAGGCGCTTGAGGAAGCGATCACCGTCAGCGTCTCGGCCAAGGTCACCTACTCGGCAACGGCGCCCACGTGGATTGAGTAACACATGAAGACCTTCACCGACAACACCGGCCGCCCCTGGACCGTCGAGATCAACGTCGCGGCGATCAAGCGCGTGCGCAGCCTCGTGGACGTGAACCTGCTGGAGATCGTCGAGGGCACGCTCGTGGAGAAGCTCATCCGCGACCCCGTGCTTCTGTGCGACGTGGTCTACGCCGTCTGCAAGCCGCAGGCGGACGCCCACCACCCCGTCATCACCGACGAGGACTTCGGGCGTGCGATGGCCGGCGACGCCATCGAACACGCCACCGCCGCTTTGCTGGAGGAACTGGTGTCTTTCTGCCCGAGCCCGAGGGACCGCAAGAACCTCGGGCGGGTGCTGGAGACGACCAAGCAGGTGATGGACCGGGCCCGGGACGTGATCGAGGCCAAGCTCGACAGCGGGGAGCTGGCGAAGGCGGCGGAGCAGGCACTGGAAGAACTGGAGCGCGAGACGCCGAGCGGCTCATCTGGCAGTGCGCCGGCATCGTCGGAGTCGACCCAAGCACCCTCACCCTCCGGGAGCTCCTGTTGATGGCCGACGCCCGCCAGCGGGAGGCGTGGGGGCGGATCTCGTCGGTGATGGCGCTGATCGCCAACACCCAGCGGGACCCGAAGAAGACCCGCCCGTTCCGCCCGGGCGACTTCGACCCATTCGCCGTCAGCAAGCCAGTCCCGAAGGTCGGGGTCGGCATCCTGAAGCAGGTGTTCATCGAGAAGCGGGTGCCGGACCCCACCACCACGGCCACCAAGACGTCATGATCGACCTTCGCATCAAGGACATGTTCTTCGACCGCCCGAAGGTGATGCGCGCCGTCGACCGGGCCAACCGCCAGTCGCTCTCGAAAGCTGGCGCCTTCGTCCGCCAGTCCGCCCGCACGAGCATCCGCAAGCGCAAGGGGACGAGCCCCGCGGGCAGCCCGCCGTACTCGCACGAGGGGAGCCTGCGCAAGTGGATCCTGTTCGGCTACGACCCCGCAAACGAGTCGGTGGTGGTCGGGCCGGTGGGGTTCCGCAAGTCGGAGGCACCCAATGTCCTGGAGTTCGGCGGCACGACCACGATCTACCGCCGCAAGGGAGCCCGCCTCATCCCGAAGCGCGTGAAGATCGCTCCCCGCTCGTTCATGGCCCCGGCCTTGGAGAAGGAGCGGCCCAAGCTTCCCGCCCTCTGGCGCAACAGCGTGAGGGGGTCGTAAGCGATGGCCAACACCCGAGGCATCCGCGCCGGCCGCGCCTTCGTCGAGCTCGGCGTGAGCGACAAGCTCTCGGCCGGGCTGCGTCGTGCGCAGAAGCGCCTCCAGGCCTTCGGCTCTGCGGTGACCGGCATCGGCCTGCGCATGGCCGCCATCGCCGGCACGGCGGTGAGCGCCATTGCCGTGCCCACCATCAAGGCGGCCTCCGACGCGCAGGAGACGCTGAGCCGCTTCGAGGCGGTCTTCGCCGACCAGGCGGACACCGCCAAGCAGTTTGCCCAGACGCTGGCGGACTCAGTTGGCCGCTCCAAGTACGAGATCCTCGACGCGCTCTCCACCTTCCAGTCGTTTTTCGCCGGGCTTGGCTTCGACCCTGCTCAGGCACGGCAGATGTCCCAATCGCTCCAGTCGCTGGCGCTGGACTTCGCCTCGTTCCACAACCTGAGCGACCAGGAGGCAATCGACCGCTTCATCAGCGCGCTCTCGGGGTCGGGCGAGGTGCTCGACCGCTTCGGCGTCAACATCCGCCAGGTCGCCCTCGAGCAGGAGCTGCTCAAGTTGGGGATCCAAAAGACCTGGGGCGAGGTGACCGAGCAGGAGAAGGCGCTGGCCCGCCTCAATGTGATCATGGGGACGATGGGCCGCCAGGGCGCCACCGGCGACGCGGTGAAGACGGCCAGTTCGTTCGCCAACCAGATGAAGCGCCTCAAGGGCGAGGTGAAAGACGCCGCCGTCAGCATCGGCACCGCGCTGATCCCCGTCGTCTCGCCCGTCGTGGCGTGGCTGGGACGAGCGGCCGAGGTGGCGGGTGAGTGGATCGCGAAGAACCAGCAGCTGGTGGCGACGGCGTTCAAGATCGGGGTGGCCGTCGCTGCTGCGGGTGCTGCGCTGGTGGTTGCAGGTATTGCCATCGTTGGCCTCGGTGCCGTCTTCGGAGGGCTCGCTGCCATCGCTACCGGGGTGGCCACGGCCATCGGAGTGGTCGGAGCAGCCGTAGCCGCACTCATCTCACCCATTGGGATCGCAGTCACGGCGGTGTTGGGGCTGGGAACCGCGCTGCTCGTCTCCACCGGCGCGGGCGGCCAAGCGCTCTCATGGCTGGGCGACCAGTTCAATCGCCTGCGCGATCGGGTCACCACCGTGATGGGCGGGATCGTGGATGCCCTCGCCGCCGGCGACGTTGCCCTCGCCGCAGAGATCCTGTGGCTCTCCCTCAAGCTCGTCTGGCAGAAAGGCGTCGCCTCGCTGGAGAAGGTCTGGCTGGCGGCGCGGAACGCCTTCGTCACCACGGTCCACAAGATGTGGTTCGGAGCGGTGGCTGCCGCGCAAATGGGGTTCCACGGTCTGGAGGTGGCGTGGATCGAGACGACGGCCTTCCTCTCCAAGACCTGGACGCGCTTCACCAG
>JAEZFJ010000052.1 GCA_023437755.1 Pseudomonadota bacterium | reverse complement strand
ACCGCATCCTGCTCGATGCCAAGCCGCCCAAGGGGGCTGACCGGCCGGGCGGGCACGGAGACGTCTTCGACTGGAACCTGCTCAAGGCGCTTGACCCCTCGATCAGCTTCATGCTTTCCGGAGGCCTGACCCCCGATACGGTTGCCGAGGCGATCCGCAGTGTCGGCCCCTTCGGTGTCGATGTTTCGTCCGGCGTGGAAACCGCGCCCGGGATGAAGGACAAGCGGCTGGTGGAAGCGTTCATCCGCAACGCCCGGTCGGCGCAGTAAGCGGAAAATCGTAGACCTTGCGGTGGGCTTGTCGTACCGGGAGGTCGGTGGCACTGGCCTCCCTTCTTCGACAGGCTCGGCACGAGCTCTGTGGGAGGCACCGAGTAAACAGGACTCCCGCGAATGGACCGCATCAATTCCCTGCGCAACGGCCCGGATGAGCACGGCCGCTTCGGCCAGTATGGCGGGCGCTTCGTCGCCGAGACGCTGATGCCGCTCATCCTCGACCTCGAGCGGCACTATCGCGAGGCCAAGGCCGATCCCGGCTATGCTGCCGAGTTGCAGCATCTTGCCACCCACTATACGGGCCGACCGAGCCCGCTGTATTTCGCCGAGCGGCTGACGCGGCATCTCGGTGGCGCCAAGGTGTGGTTCAAGCGCGAAGAGCTCAACCACACCGGCTCGCACAAGATCAACAACTGCCTTGGCCAGATCCTGTTGGCCAAGCGCATGGGCAAGACCCGGGTGATCGCCGAAACCGGCGCCGGCCAGCATGGCGTGGCGACGGCGACGGTCTGCGCCAAGTTCGAACTGCCCTGCACCGTCTTCATGGGCGCGACCGACGTGGAACGGCAAATGCCGAACGTGCTGCGCATGAAGATGCTGGGTGCCGAGGTCCGGCCGGTGACCGCCGGCGCCGGTACCCTCAAGGACGCCATGAATGAGGCGTTGCGCGACTGGGTGACCAATGTCGACAGCACCTACTACCTGATCGGCACCGCGGCCGGTCCGCACCCATATCCTGAGATGGTGCGCGACTTCCAGTCGGTGATCGGCACCGAGCTCAAGCAGCAGTTCCGCGAAGCCGAAGGCAAGCTCCCGGATGCCGTGGTCGCCTGTGTCGGCGGTGGCTCCAACGCCATCGGCACCTTCCACGCCTTCCTCGATGACGCGGATGTCGCGATCTATGGCGCCGAGGCTGGTGGCCACGGCATCGACGTCGAGAACGGCCATGCCGCCTCGATGACCGGGGGTACGCCGGGCGTGCTGCACGGCAACCGTACCTACCTGCTGCAGGACAGCGACGGCCAGATTCTCGAGGGCCACTCGATCTCCGCCGGGCTCGACTACCCCGGCGTCGGTCCCGAGCACTCCTTCCTCCATGACACCAAGCGCGTCACGTACGTGCCGATCACCGATGACGAGGCGATCGAAGCCTTTCAGCTCTGCACCCGCACCGAAGGCATCATTCCGGCGCTCGAATCCGCGCATGGGCTGGCGCAGGTGATGAAGCTGGCGCCCACCATGAGCAAGGATCAGTCGGTGGTGCTGTGCCTGTCCGGACGCGGAGACAAGGACGTTGAAAGCGTCGGCAAGCATCTGGGGCTGCTCTAGACCATGACTTCCCGTATCGAGCGGCGCTTTGCCGAACTGAAATCCGAGAACCGCCCGGCGCTGGTGACCTTCGTCATGGCCGGGGACCCCGATCTCGCCACTGGCCAGGCGATTGTCGAGGCGCTGCCCCAGGCGGGTGCCGACATCATCGAACTCGGAATGCCCTTTTCCGACCCGATGGCGGATGGCGTAGCCATCCAGCTGGCGGGCAAACGTGCTCTGGATGCCGGCCAGACCCTGACCGGCGTGCTCGGCATGGTCGAGGATTTCCGCCGCAAGGACGAAACCACCCCGATCGTGCTGATGGGCTACTACAACCCGATCTATATCTTCGGGGTGGATCGGTTCCTCGCCGCCGCCACGGCTGCCGGCGTCGATGGCCTGATCGTCGTCGACCTGCCGCCTGAAGAGGTCGAGGAGCTCTGCCTGCCGGCGCTCGCTGCCGGTATCAACTTCATTCGGCTCACCACCCCGACCACCGACGACAGGCGCTTGCCCGCGGTGCTGAAGAACACTTCCGGCTTTGTGTACTATGTGTCGATGACCGGTGTGACCGGCGCCGCCATCAAGTCGCGTGCGGCGGTGGGAGAGGCGGTGGAGCGGATCAAGGCGCATAGCCCGCTGCCGGTAGCAGTGGGCTTCGGCATCAAGACCGCCGAGGACGCTGCCGAGATCGGCCGCCACGCCGATGGCGTGGTTGTCGGCACCGTACTGGTCGAAGCGGTGCGCACGTCGCTCGAAGACGGCAAGCCCACGGCGCGAACCGTAGCCGCCGTGCGCGACCTCGTCGCCGATCTCGCCGCGGGCGTAAAGCGCGCCCGCGCCTGATCGGCCGTGGAAACTCCCCTCACTGCCTCGGCGGGAACGCCGGGGCCCTTGTAACATTTGCCACAATTGACGGTTAGCTCATCGTCACTGCCACGAGAGGCCGCGCCATGAACTGGATCGACAACTTCGTCCGCCCCAAGATTCGCTCGTTTCTGACCAACAAGCGGGAAACGCCCGAAAATCTCTGGGTCAAGGATCCGGAATCCGGCGAGATGGTGTTCTACCGCGACCTCGAGGCCAACCAGTGGGTGGTGCCGAATTCGGGCCACCACATGAAGATCAAGCCCACCGACCGGCTCAAGACCTTTCTCGACGATGGCGCCTATGACCTGGTGCCGGTGGCGAGCGTGCCGGTGGACCCGCTGAAGTTCCGCGACCAGAAGCGCTATGTCGACCGGTTGCGCGAGAATCGCAACAAAACCGGGTTCGAAGACTCTGTGATCGTTGCGATCGGCAAGCTCTACAAGCGCGACGTGACCGTCGCGATCCAGGACTTCGACTTCATGGGCGGCTCGCTCGGCATGGCGGCCGGGCAGGGCATCATCACCGGCCTCGAGACGGCGGTGGAGCGGCAGACGCCGTTTATCCTGTTCGTTTCCTCCGGCGGCGCCCGCATGCAGGAAGGCATTCTCAGCCTGATGCAGATGGCGCGGACCACCGTTGCCGTGCTGCGGCTCCGCGAGGCCGGGTTGCCATTCTTCGTGGTACTGACCAATCCGACGACCGGCGGCGTCACCGCCTCCTACGCCATGCTCGGGGACGTGCATCTTGCCGAACCCGGCGCGCTGATCGGCTTTGCCGGCCAGCGCGTCATCGAGCAGACCATCCGCGAGAAGCTGCCCAAGGGCTTCCAGCGTTCGGAATATCTTTACGAGCATGGCATGGTCGACATGGTGGTCCACCGGCACAACCTGCGCTCCACCATCGGCTCGCTGGCTGCGATCCTCACCCAGGCCGAGCCGATCGGCGAACTGACCTCCACCGCTCCGGCGCTGGCGGCACAGGCGAGCCTGCGCGATGCTGCCGTTGCCGCCGAGGGCGATCTCGACGACGAGGCGACACCGCCCAGCGCGGCCCACGCCGAGTAGGTGTTTACCGCCACTTAAGCACGTTTGGTTACTTTCTCGCAGTCGCGCCGCTTCCCCTGGGAGCGGCGATTTCTGCTGGGGGAGACCATCGTGACCAGATCGTCCATGCCGATCGCCCGCAAACTGCCGCTGGCGCTTCTCGGTTCTGCTTTGCTCGTCAGCCTCGGCGTCGGGACCGCGAGCTATCTGATCGGCTCCCAGGCGTTGCGGGCGTCGGCGGAAACCAACCTGATGACCCTGGCTATCGAACGCGCCGCAGCAGTGGAGAGCTACCTCGCTGCGGTCGAGGATGACCTCGTCGCGACCTCCCGCTCTGAAGGCACCGTGCAGGCCCTGCGCGACTTCGCCGGCGCCTGGTTGCAGTTCGGCGCCGATCCGACTGCAGCAGTGCGCAAGAGTTATGTCGACGACAATCCCAACGCGGACAATCTTGCCGCGCTCGAGACGCTCGGCACCACCGGCGCTTATGACGTCACCCATACCCGCTTCCACGCCAGCTTCCGCGAGCAGGTCGAGACGCGAGGCTATCGCGACCTCTACCTCTTCGACGCCAAGGGTGCCCTTGTCTATTCCGTCACCAAGGGCGAGGACTTCGGCACCAGCTTCGCCGAAGGCGGACCGTTTGCCGGCACCACCTTGGGCGGTCTGGTGCAGACGGTGATCGCCAGCGAGGATCCCGGCCTCGTCGTGTTTGCCGACTTTGCCGGCTACCCCGCTGCTGCCGGCGCTCCGGCCGGCTTCTTTGCCAAGCCCGTGATC
>JAEZFJ010000437.1 GCA_023437755.1 Pseudomonadota bacterium | reverse complement strand
CCTGCTCGATGGCCATGATCTCGTAGTTGCTGGGGTCGGTCGCCGAGATGGCGTAGAGGGCGACTTCGCCGCCGCTTGCCTCGTGGACCTTGTTGCCTGCCTCGGCCAGGTCGGCCCAGGTTTCGATTGACTCTTCCGTAATCCCGTACTGGTCCCAGATGTCCTTGCGATAGAAGAGCCCGATCGGCTGGGAATCGGTGGCGAGACCGTACAGCTTGCCCTGGTAGGAGCCAAGGTCGAGAATCGGCGCGACGAACTGATCCTCGTACTCCGCCCGGTAGGCGCTGAGATCGGCAAGGCCGTCAGCGAAATCGGCCAGCTCCAGGACGTCGATTGCGCACAGGTCGGGTGCTCCAGTCCCCGCGATGAGCGCGTTCAGCAGGTTCGTCGAGATGTCATCGGACCCGAAGATCTGGATATCGACCGTGACATCGGGGTACTTCTCGTTGAACTTCTGGACCTGGGACTGGAGTCCTTCGACCGTGCCCGGCCAGCCCCAGACGGTCAGCGTGCCGCTCTGGGCCGCCGCGCGCGAAGGGGCGCTCAGCCCGCGAGCTGCCGCCACGGCCCCGGCGGTGGCGGACATGAATCTTCTACGCGTGATGGCCATACCCTCGTCCTCCTCACTCTCAACCCCGGTCGTGTCCCGGCAATCCGCACGGGACAGCGTCTGCGCTCGCGGGGCATTTCAACGCACGTTCAGGCGGCGCGGCTGCGGCGCGTTGTCCGGGTCAGACCGCTGCCAGCACCTTGTTGATGGCCTCGATGATCTCCGCCACATTCTGGTCGGAGAGGTCGGGGCTGATATCGACGTTCACGGCCCTTCCCAACAGGTCCAGCGTCCTGGGGCAGGCGTCCGCCTCGTACGACACAGGGCCCTCATGCCACCGCCAGGGGCCCCCGTTCACCGACCAGGTGCGCTGCTGCATGATTGGCGTCCAGTGGGAATAGACATGATTGTCGGGCTTGTTGGGGTCGTACAGATGCGCAGCGCCTACCCCCTCAGCCCGCAGCGCTTCGGTGACATAGCGTGCCCGGTCCGGAGTCGGGAGGTAGAAGATGAGGGCGATGCTGGCGTCACCCTGCGGATCGTTGAGGGTGCGGAATGTCACCCCCTCCCGGGCGGCCACGGCGGTGATACCCGCCTTGATCGCAGCCTTGTGCCGTCGCATGTCCTGCAACAGGCCTTCCAGCCGGTCCAACTGGACCAGCGCCACCGCGCCTTGCAGTTCCGCCAGACGCAGGTTGATCCCGGCCAGGATGTCGTCGGCAGAGCCACCAGCCCGCTGGCCGCCGACGACATCGCTGTACATCACAACGCGCCGATAGATGTCGTCGTCGTTGGTGGTGACAAGCCCGCCTTCGCCGCTGGTGAGGATCTTGTTGAACTGCAGACTGAAGGCCCCGACATTCCCGATGCTGCCGAGTTTGCGCCCCTGGTAGCTGCCGCCGTTCGCCTGGGCGACGTCCTCGATGATGCTGACGTTGTGCCGCGCCGCGACTTGCAGCAGGGCGTCCATCTGGCAGGGCGCGCCGCGCATGTGGACGGCCATCAGCGCCTTCGTGTGGGAGGTAATCTTCCGCTCCGCGTCGGCTGGGTCGATCGTGAGCGACTCGTCCACCTCGACCAGGATGGGCACGGCGCCCAGGGCAATGACCGCCGACGCGGTGGCGATCCAGGTGTAGGCCGGGACCAGGACTTCGTCGCCCGGTCCCACACCGAGGCCGGCTAACGCCGCCATCAACGAGGCCGAGCCCGAGCTGACGGCCGCGCAGTGCTTGACGCCCACCAAGCCGGCGAACGCCTCTTCCAACTCGGCCACCCGGGATGGTCCCGGCTCCGGTCCGTAGTAGCGGAAGAGGCGCTTGCTCCGGAGCACGGAGAGCACCGCTTCCTCTTCCTCCTCGCCGATCCGCATGCCTCCGGGGTACATCGGTGGGAGCGGCTTTGTGATGACCGGCGCTCCGCCGTCGATGGCCAGTTTCGCCGCTTGAGTTGCCTGAATCATCCTGCTCTCCAACTCAGGCCTGGCAGCCGCAGCGGGGCTCGCCAGGCTTCTTGAGACGCTAACCATGAGATCGCATCAGGTGCGCCGAGCCCTGGCATTCGGCTATGCCACAGGCCCCCTCACGGGTGAGGCGCTTCATCGTTTACGTCAGGTTGAATGGATTCACATTACCGTGGGTTCACGTGACTGTCAATCCTGCTGCGTGCTGGCCGGCTCGCGAGAGAAGCCTGGGGGGAACAGGTTTGAAGCACCTGGAGTCCCCAGGAACGAGACCAGTTGAAGGAATTCGAGCCAGAGTGCCCGGGGAAACCAGCGCTCAGAGCTGCGGCGGCGTGTCACGGCGGTGTATGTCGCCTATTGGGGGAATCTCTGGTGCACGAGTGGTAAACTCAAAAATGGATTCAGGAAAGTGATCATTGCGTTCATCAACACCTGGCGACTGGTTGGTCGCCCTTCCGGAGGGACTCGCCGTGAATCACCGCCGGGTGACGCTGCAAGAGGTGGCTGCTGCCGCCGGGGTCTCGACCGGGACGGCCTCCAA
>JAEZFJ010000433.1 GCA_023437755.1 Pseudomonadota bacterium | reverse complement strand
GGGTTGACCTTGCCCGGCATGATCGATGAGCCCGGCTCGTTCTCGGGGATGGTGATCTCACCCAGACCCGAACGCGGACCGGATGCCAGCCAGCGCACATCATTGGCGATCATCATGAAGGCAGAAGCGAGCTGCTTCAGTCCCCCCGAGGAACCGACGAAGGCGTCATGCCCGGCCAGCAGCGCGAACTTGTTCGGTCCGGTGACGAAGTCGTGGCCGGTGAGCGTCGCAATTTCCTTCGCGACGGTGACCGCGTAGTCCGGATGCGCGTTCAGGCCGGTACCGACGGCGGTGCCGCCCAGAGCCAGTTCCTTGAGCTGCGGCAGCGTGGCCTTGATGGCGGCCACGGCGTAGTCGATCTGCGCCACCCACCCGCTGATCTCCTGGCCGAGAGTCAGGGGAGTGGCATCCTGGAGGTGAGTGCGGCCGATCTTCACCACGTCCATGAACTCTTCGGCCTTGGCGGCGAGCGTGTCGCGCAGCAACTGGACGCGCGGGAACAGGTAGTTCTCGATCGCTTCCACCGCGGCGATGTGCATGGCGGTGGGGTAGGTGTCGTTGGACGACTGGCTCATGTTGACGTGATCGTTGGGATGCACAGGCTTCTTGGAGCCCATGGTGCCGCCGGCCATCTCGATGGCGCGGTTGGAGATCACCTCATTCACGTTGATGTTCGACTGGGTGCCGGACCCGGTCTGCCACACCACCAGCGGGAAGTGGTCGGCCAGTTTGCCTTCGATCACCTCGTCGGCGGCGGCGACGATCAGGTCGCGGGTGGTTCCGTCCAGCAGCCCGAGCTTGTGGTTGGCCAGGGCCGCGGCCTTCTTCAGCACGCCGAAGGCGGTGACGATTTCGACCGGCATCTTCTCGCCGCCGATATCGAAGTTCATCAGGCTGCGGGCCGTCTGCGCGCCGTAATACTTGTCCGAAGGCACCTCGATCGTGCCCATGGTGTCGGATTCAACGCGCGTGGTCATGGCAAACTCCCCGGTGGCCGCCCCCGGCGGCAAGGCAAAACAGAACGGCCGATCCCGCTGGGGGACCGGCCGCTCGAATATCAGATAGAGCGCATCAGCGCCGCCTCGCCTTTCGGCTTACTTCTTGACGGCGAGGATCTGCCGGCCGCGATACATGCCGGTCTTGAGGTCGATGTGGTGCGGACGGCGCAGCTCGCCCGAATCCTTGTCTTCGACATAGGCGGGGGCGGCGATCGCGTCGGCCGACCGGCGGAACCCGCGCTTCATCGGCGAGGTCTTGCGTTTTGGCACTGCCATGGTTCGGTCCTTCTCAAAGTCACAACGCCGCCGAAAGCGGCCAGAGAGCTTGTCTCTGTTGGGATTTGGCCGGTGCTATAGAACAAAGCCGGTTGCTTGGCTAGGGGGTTTGTCGCGCTAGAGCGCCAGTCTTCCACCCGCGCCGACGCAACTGGCCCGCTCGCCATATTGCTGCGCCCGCTCCGCGATAATCCCGGCCACCCGGCTCATGTTGGCGGTGGGCTCCGCCGGCTTGCGCAGCATCGGGTTGGGCAGTGCTGCTGTGAGCAGTGCGGCTGTGCGCCAGTCCAGGTTCTGCGGCTCTATGCCGAAGGCGCGACGCGCTCCCGCCGCAACGCCGAACTGCCCCTCCGGCCCCCATTCGGCGATGTTGAGGTAGATCTCCATGATCCGCCGCTTGGGCATGATGAGGTCGATATAGATCGCCAGCGGGATCTCTGCCGCCTTCCTGAGATAGCTCGGGGCGTTGGTGAGAAACAGGTTCCGCGCCACCTGCATGGTGATGGTCGAGGCACCGCGCACATCGCGCCCGGCCAGGAGGTCCTCGACCTCCTCGCGCAGCGCTCCGACGTCCACGCCCCAGTGCCGGCAGAACTGGCCATCCTCCGACAGGATCACCGAGGCCTTGAGCCGGTCCGAGATGTCGGCGATCGGGCGCCACTCGCGCGCCACCGGGCGGCCGGTCAGGTAGCGCTCCAGCATCGGCACCGAAACGGGGTTCACCACCAGGTAGACCGGGGTCAGCACCACCGGAATCGCCACCAGCACCACCAGAATGGTGAGTGCGATGCGCAGGACGCGCCAGAGGGGGGTCTTTCGCCGGGCCATGCCGTTGCATAGCGGCAGGTCATCGCGGGAGCAAACGGCACCTTGCCGCTTCCCGGGCAAACGGCTAGCAACACCTTATGTACGACTTCCGATCCGACAGCGCCGACTGCGCCCACGAGGTGGAAAAGGGGCTTGCCGCCTGGCTTGGAACCGAGCGCCTCTCCGGCCCCGGCCCAGCCCCGGAGCGGCTGATCGCCGCCATGCGCCATGGCAGCCTCGAAGGCGGCAAGCGCCTGCGCCCCTTGCTGGTGCGCCAGGCGGCGGCCGTGTTCGGCATGCCGGCGGCAAACTCGACCCAGGCCGCTCTCGCGGTGGAAATGGTCCACTGCTATTCGCTGATCCACGACGACCTGCCGGCCATGGACGACGATGACCTGCGCCGGGGCCGTCCCACCGTGCACAAGGCCTATGACGACGCCACGGCCATCCTTGCCGGCGACGCGCTGCTCACCCACGCCTTTGGCCTTCTTGCCGACCCAAGCTGCCATCCGGAGGCGGGGGTCCGCGTCGCTCTGGTGCTCGAACTGGCGCAGGGCTCCGGTGCCGGCGGCATGGTCGGCGGGCAGATGCGCGATATTGAAGGTGAATCGACCGCCCTGGACGGCGCCGAGATTTCCACCATGCAGGCAATGAAGACCGGCGCCCTGATCCGCGCCGCCGTCCGCATCGGCGCGCTGCTCGGTGGTGCCGAAGCGAGGGCGCTATCGGCACTCACGGCCTATGCCGAAGCCGCTGGTCGCGCCTTCCAGTTGGCCGACGACATTCTCGACGTCACCGCCACGGCCGCGCAGATGGGCAAGGCCACCGGCAAGGACGCCGCCATGGGCAAGAAGACCCTGGTCGCAGAGCTTGGTGTGGACGGCGCGCGCGAGCGGCTGAACCAGACGGTCAGCGAAGCGTTGTCGGCCCTGCGCACCTTCGGCCCCAAGGCCGATGGCCTGCGCGCCACCGCCCGCTATTTCGCCACCCGCGAGACCTGATCCTCCCCATGGCCATCCTCGAAAGCATCAACATCGGCAAGCCTCGGCCGATACCCGGCAAGCACGCCGAAACCGGCATCTACAAGGAACCCGTGGACGGCGAGGTGACCGTCACCAAGCACGGCATCGAGGATGATGCGGTGATGGACCGCAAGCACCATGGCGGCATCGACCAGGCGGTTTACCTCTACTTCGCCGATGACTACCGCTGGTGGCGTGACCAGCTCGATCGCGATCTGCCACCCGGCATGTTCGGCGAGAACTTCACCATCGCCGGTGTGGAAGGGCGGGCCGTTGCGGTTGGCGACCGCTTTACCATGGACGAGGTAGTGCTGCAGGTGACCTCGCACCGCACCCCCTGCATGACCTTTGCCCGCAAGATGGGCGATCCCGGCTGGGCCAAGCGCTTCCATCAGGCCGGTCGTCCCGGCGCCTACTGCCGCGTGGTCTCCGGCGGAGCACTGCACGCCGGTGAGCCGGTGCGGCACACCCCGTTCGAGGGCGAACGGATCACGGTCTCAGAGCTCATGGCGCTCGACGGCGTCCGCGAGATCGACCCCGCCTTTCTCCGCCGCGCCCTGTCGACACCGCTCCACTACAAGATGCGCGAGGATTTCGAGGAGCGGCTGGCGCGGCTGCTGTGAGGGCTTCACTCTGCGGCCCGGTTTGGCCTAAATCTCCCCCATGAGCCAGCAATCCGTCCGCGACGACCTCGCCGCCCGCGCCCCCGACCTGTCCGTCATCGTCACCGAAGCCTCGACTGCCACCGTACAACTGGCGGCCGAGGCGCATGGGTGCGAACCCGGCCAGATTGCCAAGACCCTCTGCATCCGCGTCAACGGCGAGGTGCTGCTGCTGGTCACCCGGGGCGACGCCCGGCTCAACAACGCCAAATCCAGGCAGGCCTTCGGCGGACGGCCCCGCATGCTCGGTGCCGAGGAAGTGGAGCAGTTGACCAGCCACAAGGTCGGCGGCGTCTGCCCATTCGGTTTGCCAGCGCCCCTGCCGATCTATCTCGATAGTTCGCTCAACATCTATGACGAGGTCATCCCCGCCGGCGGTGACACCCACTCCTCCGTGAAGCTGTCGCTGGCCCGCCTCGCGGAACTCTGCGGAGGCAAATGGGTCGATGCCTGCGAGCCGCCGGCAGTCATGGCGACAATCGAAAGTGCCGATACCGTCCCCGCAAAGTAGCAAGGGATAGCGGGGCGCGAGTCGCCCACGCCTACTCCGCCGCGGTCCGTGCGCCCTGGCCGAACTTGCGCTCGATATAGTCGGCGACCATCACCTTGAACTGGTCTGCCACGTCGGCACCGCGCAGGGTGGCGACCTTCTCGCCATCGACGAACACCGGCGCCGCCGGTGTCTCGCCCGTGCCCGGCAGGGAGATGCCGATATTGGCATGCTTGCTCTCGCCGGGGCCGTTGACGATGCAACCCATCACCGCCACCGAAAGCGTCTCGACGCCGGGATAGCGCTCGCGCCACTCCGGCATGGAGGTATTGAGATGGTCCTGGATATCCTTGGCGAGCGTCTGGAAGGTGGTCGAGGTCGTCCGCCCGCAGCCCGGGCATGCGGCGACCACCGGCAGGAACTGGCGGAAGCCCATGGTCTGCAGCAGCTCCTGGGCGACCTTCACCTCGGTGGTCCGGTCCCCGCCCGGCTCCGGCGTCAGCGAAATCCGGATCGTGTCGCCGATCCCCTGCTGCAGCAGGATGCCGAGCGCTGCCGAGGACGCAACGATACC
>JAEZFJ010000432.1 GCA_023437755.1 Pseudomonadota bacterium | reverse complement strand
CGACATGGTAGGTGCGCGCCGACTGGCCCAGCGTTGCCTCGATCAGCAGCTTCAGGTCGTCCAGCCCCTGCCCCGTCAGGGCAGACACAGGTGCGACACCAGCGACCTTGCTGGCCGGCACGAGGTTGCTCACCGCTCCCTCCGGCAGGAGATCGATCTTGTTCCAGACTTCGATGATCGGGGTGGTCTCCGGCGATATGCCGAGTTCGTCCAGAACCGTCAGGACATCCTGTGCCTGAGCAGCATGGTCGGGATTGGCGACGTCGCGGGCGTGTAGGATCACATCCGCTTCCAGGACTTCCTCCAGCGTAGCGCGGAAAGCTGCCACCAGGTCGGTCGGCAGGTGGGCGACAAAGCCCACTGTGTCACTGAGCATGACCTCGCGGCCATGAGGCAGTTCCAGCTTGCGGATCGTGGTGTCCAGAGTAGCGAACAGCAGATTCTGGGCGAACACCCCTGCCCCGGTCAGCGCATTGAACAGGCTCGACTTGCCAGCATAGGTATAGCCCACCAGCGCCACCACCGGCATGGCACTGCGCTGCCGACGCTGCTGGCTCCGCGTCTTGCGAACCTTGTCCAGACGGTTCTCGAGCAGGACGATCCGCTCGGTGAGCTGCCGGCGATCGCTTTCGATCTGGGTCTCGCCCGGACCGCCCATGAAGCCAAGGCCGCCGGTACCGCGCTGGCGCTCCAGGTGTGTCCAGGAGCGCACGAGCCGGCTCTTCTGGTAGTTGAGGTGGGCGAGTTCAACCTGCAGCACGCCCTCGCGCGTCGCAGCTCGCTCGCCGAAAATCTCCAGGATCAGCCCGGTGCGGTCGAGCACCTTGGCGCCGGTCTCCCGCTCGAGGTTGCGCTGCTGGATGGGGCTAAGCGCTGCATCGACCAGCAGCAGGTCGATATGCTCGTCCCTCACCTGCTGTGCCAGCGTTTCCACGTGGCCGCCGCCGATAAATGTCGCGGGTTTTACCTCGCGAACACGCACGATCTCGCAAGAAACGATCTCGAGCTTGATGGCCTCGGCCAGGCCTTCGAACTCGGACTTGCGAGCCTCGATGTCGTGCGATGCGTGCTGGCCACGAACGTCTGGTACGACCAGTGCAACCCTGGTGGGCTGCTCGCGCCGATCAATGAAGCGGGGGCCGCCGGGGGCGTCCTCGCCCTCTACGATGTCACTCATACGCCATCAATCGTCGTGGTTGCCTTCCGGGTCGAACAGCTGGATCGGCGCGCCGGGCATGATGGTGGAGATCGCGTGCTTGTAGACCAGCTGCGACTGGGCATCACGACGGAGCAGCAGGCAGAAATTGTCGAACCATGTGATCACCCCCTGCAGCTTTACGCCGTTGACCAGGAAAATTGTGACCGGGACTTTTTGCTTGCGAACGTGGTTGAGGAAGGAATCCTGCAAGTTCTGCTGTTTTTCGCTGGGCATTCAGGCCTCTTTCGCGCGGCATTTGTTTGTCGCTGTCATCGTTAGTGCCAGCATTTGGTCACGGGGACTGCCGCCAGTCCCTGCACCCTGGCAATGTGCTCACCACACAACTGCACTATGGCACGGTTCCCGTGCGTCTGCATACCCGCGCCACTCGCATGGCACCTGCGTTCCCGGCGGAGCCGTCACAGACCCAGCGACTTGATCTTCCGGTGCAGTGCACTCCGCTCCATACCCACGAACTCCGCAGTTTTGGAAATGTTGCCACCAAAGCGTTCGATCTGTGCCAGCAGGTACTGCCGCTCGAACACCTCACGCGCCTCGCGAAGCGGCAGACTCATCAGATGGGCGGAGGCATCGGTGTCGCCGACAGTCGGCAGCACCTCGCCGATGTCCGGCGGCAGCATGGCGGCTGTAATGGTCCCATTCTCGGGATGCTGGTCCTTCATCAGGATCAGCAGGCGTTCGATGGAGTTGCGCAACTGACGGGCATTGCCCGGCCATTCCTGAGCCTGCAGCACGGCGATCGCGTCGTCCCCGACACTGTAGCGCTGCAGGTTGTGCATGCGACAGATCTGCTCGATGAAGAGGGCGACCAGCGGCGGAACGTCTTCCCGACGCTCCCGCAGAGGCGTGAGCTGCACTGGTACGATGGCGAGCCGGTGAAACAGGTCAGAGCGAAACTCGCCGGCCTCGATCAGGCCGGCAACATTCTGCGAGCTTGCCGAGATGATGCGGACATCAATCGGCACCGCCTGTGTGCCTCCCACACGGTTGAAGCGGTTTTCCACCAGGGTTCGAAGCAGGGCCGCCTGGGTGGCGGGCGGGAGCGTCGACACCTCCGACAGGTAGAGCGTGCCACCATGTGCCCTCTCCAGCGCGCCGACCTCCACCTTGAGCAGGCCAGTCTTGCTGTCGCGGGACTCCCGGCCGAACAGCACAACCGGGACTTCGTCTGGCGCGTAGAGCGACGCGTTGATCTCGATGAATGGTGCCTCGGCGCGTGGGCTACGCTGATGCAGCAGGCGCGCGACCAGGCCCTTGCCGGTACCTGACGCGCCGGAGATGAAAATGCGTGAGTTGGTGGCTGCGGACTTTTCGATGATGCCCCGCACTTGCTGGGTGGCCGGTGAGGTGCCCACCATCTCGGCGGTCTTGGTGATCGATCGCTCCTTGAGCTCGGCAACCTCGTTGCGGAGCCGCGTCGCTTCCATGGCGCGCTGGGTGATGTGGAGCAGTCGATCTATCTTGAACGGCTTCTCGATGTAGTCATAGGCGCCACGCTTGATCGCCGAGACAGCCGTCTCGACATTGCCGTGCCCCGAGATCATCACCACCGGCATGTCGGGGTGCTGGCTTTGGACCACGTCCAGCAATTGCAGGCCATCCAGCCGCGACCCCTGCATCCAGATGTCCAGGAACACCAGGCTCGGTCGTCGACGTGCGATCTCGTTGAGTCCGCTGTCGGCGTCGTGTGCCTGCCGGGCCTCGTAGCCCTCATCCTCGAGGATACCGGCGATCAGGTCGCGGATGTCGTCTTCGTCGTCGATGATCAGGATATCGAGTGCCATTTATGTGTTCACCGCAGCGGATAGCAGCGGTTCCTCCGGTGGGCTTGTCCGAGGTGCCTCAAGGGCACTCTGCTCTGTCTGTTCCGGCGCCTGCAGGGGCAAGGTGAAAGTCACGCAGGCGCCGATGCGGCCGGTCGTATCAGGTTCGGCATCGATCAGTTCGACAATGCCGCCGTGCTGCTCGATGATCTTTGCGACAATAGCGAGGCCGAGCCCGGTCCCCTTCTCACGCGTGGTCATGTACGGCTCGAGCAGGCGCTGCCGGTTGTCCTGCGGCCAACCCTTGCCATTGTCCGAGACGGACACCCGCGCGTGGTTGCCTTCAAGATGCGCTTCTACGGTAATCGTCGGCTTCCAGTCTTGAGAAAGCGAAATGCCCTCAAATGCTTCAACAGCGTTCTTGATGAGGTTCGTCAGCGTCTGCGCAATCAACCTGTTGTCGAACCAGGCATAGATCGCCTCCTCCGGCAGGTCGGTGTTGATGGAGATCTCCGGCAAGCGAACGCTTTCGAGGAACACCGCCTGCCGAATCGTGTCGGAGAGATCCGCCTTTTCCGGCGAGGCTTCCGGCATGCGGGCAAAAGCGGAAAACTCGTCGACCATGCGCCCGATATCGCCGACCTGTCGAACGATGGTGTTGATGCATTTGTCGAACACCTCACGATCGTCCTCGAGCTTGCTGCCGTAGCGGCGGCGGAGGCGTTCCGCAGAGAGCTGGATCGGTGTCAGGGGGTTTTTGATCTCGTGGGCGATCCGGCGCGCGACGTCTGCCCAGGCGCTTGTGCGCTGAGCCGACTCCAGGTCGGTGATGTCGTCGAAGGTCAGCACATACCCCTTGGACTCGGCGATGGAGCCTTCCCGGGTGAGCTGAACCTGATAGGTCCGGCGGTCGGACTCATTGCCCAATTCGATGTGGTCACGGACCTGACCGCGGCGGGCCGAGCGCGCCTTCTCCAGCGTCGGGGCGAGTTGCGGCATCACCGAGTCGATCCGCTCGCCCATGAGCTCGATTTCCGTCCGACCCAGCATCTGGCAGGCGCGGGCGTTGACCAGCGTGACAGCCCCGAACGGATCGAGACCGATGATGCCGGCAGACACGCCTTCCACCACGGCCTCGGTGAACTGGCGGCGCTTCTCGTTCATCTCGTTGGCCGTCAACAGCTCTTCGCGCTGGGTCTTGAGCTGTTGCGCCATGCGATTGAAGCCGTTGGAGAGGTCCCGCAGGTCGCCCCTGCCCTCCTGCACCGGCACCTGCACGTCGAGATCGCCACGGCTGATCCGCGCAGACGCAATCATCAGGCTTCGGATGGGGTGCACGAACCGGTTGGCGAGGGCGATGCCCACCCAGAGTGCGGCCAGCAGCAGCACCACCGCGAGGCCGATATACATGATGGTGAAGGTGATCTGGAACACCAGCCGGTTGGACGCGTACTCGCGGTACTCCGTGATGTTCTCGTCGGTGAGGCGCATGTATTGCAGCACCTCGGCATCCACCGGACGCGCCACGAACAGGTAAACGTCCTCGTAGCCTCGGGGCCGGGATACGGCACCCACCAGGTTCGTCGAGCCGGGCGACAGGAAGGCTGGGCTCCCGTCCCCCACGAGTTCGATCACCCCCTCGGGCAGCCGCGGGAAGGCACCTTGCGCATTGATCTGCGCGCGCATCAGAGTCTCGCCTCTGCCGTTCACCAGGGAGGTGAATGGCAAGGAGCGGGTCACCGCAAGGGCGGTCAGGATGCGAGCGAACCGATCCGGATCCTCCTCATAGATGCCACGCGCCTGCTCCATCTCTTCGGTGACCCAGATGATGTCGTCGCGGAGCACCTGCGCGTGTTCGTTCATGTAGGAGCGCGCCACCAAACGGGAGCTCTCCACCATGGCGCGGGTGCGTTCGGAGAACCACTGGTCGAGGCCCTGGTTGAGCGAGATCGACGCCACCGCAGCCACCAGCACCGCGGGGATCGCCGCCACAAGTGCAAACATGGTGACCATGCGGACCTGCAGGCCGGCACCCGGATTACGCCGCAGCCGCGCCTGCACCAGCAGCGTTGCCTCGGTGACCACGAGGGCGATCATCAGCAGGACGAGAAGGCCTGTGACGATCCAGATAAACGTCCAGATACCCGGTGATGGCTCGATGTTGGTGGTACCAGACAGGATCAGGAACGACACCGAGGACATCAGCACGGAGGCCAGAACAACGACGAGACCGAGAACGCGAAGCGCACGATGTCCACTGCCCCCGAACAGGGGCGTGTTTTGCGGGCGCGTCGCCGCGCCGGACGCTGGCAGCGCGTCCATTGTGATCGTCGCAGTCTCGTTCATGCAGCGCCCTGGAGCTCTCCCTTCCGCCGGAAAGGCAGAGCCTGTCCCAATTCGCCAGACCCTTCAAGACAAATGTTGCCAAAATGTGACACCAGTTACATGCGCCGTGGGTAAATGGCTCAGGGGCGTACTGGACAAGGTCTCGGCCGCGGCGCAGAACGGAGCGTCGTCCGAGTGCTTCCCAAGTGTCCACCGCCGCCCCCTCCCGCGTCGAAGCCGCCAGCCTGACCGGCATGGCTCTCGGAATCGGCGCGCACACGTTGTTTTCCGTTCATGATGCGTTCATCAAGGCAGTGGTGATCAGCGCCCCTGCCCCGCAGATCCTGTTCATCCGCAGCCTTGTCATCACTTCATTCTGGCTGGCGTTCGGCAGGTCAGCGCTGGTTTATGACCTGATCCGCTCGCGCAACAAAACGCTGATCCTCGGGCGTGGGCTCATGACGCTCGCCGCCTGGGTGATGTACTACAGCGCCGGCCGCGAACTGCAGCTCGCCGAGATGACCACCCTTTATTATTTCTCCCCGGTGCTCACGACCGTTCTGGCCGTGGTCCTTCTCAAGGAACAGCTCACCCTGGCCCGCGTCGGCGCAGCGTCCATCGGCTTCTTCGGAGTGCTGGTCGCCGCCAATCCAAACGGATTCACCATCGGCTGGCCAGTCGTCATGGTGCTCGGGGCCGCCCTGTTCTGGGCGTTGGCCATGATCCTGATGCGGACCATCTCGAAGAGCGAGCGCACCGTTGTGCAGGTCTTCGCCCAGAACCTGATCCACCTGGTGATCATGAGCGCTGTCGCCCTGCCGATGTGGCAAGTCATGGACGCCAGGCAGGTCGGGCTCTGCATTGGTGCAGCGTTTGTTGGTGGGCTTGGGCAGTTCAGCCTGGTGGAGGCAGCGCGCCGGGTGCCCGCCAGTGTGCTTGGCACCGTTGAGTACGGCGCACTGATCTGGAGCTTCGTCCTCGGTTACCTGTTCTTCGGGGAGATGCCGGCCTCGACGGTTTATGTCGGTGCGCTGCTGGTCATTGCCGCCGGCTTGACCCTGGCTCTCAGCGAGCATCGAGCCCGGCGCGAACTTGTGGACGTCCCCTAGTTTCGCCGGCTGTGCTTGACGATTTCGATGCTGTGGGTGCGGATCTTTTTCCGCAGCGTGTTCCGGTTGAGGCCCAGCAGGTCAGCTGCCCGGATCTGGTTGCCACCGCAAGCGTTGAGCGCCATGGCGATCAGCGGCGCCTCAACCTTGTCGAGCACCCGCTGGTAGAGTCCCGCCGGCGGCAGGTTGGGTTCATACTCGCGCAGCAACTGGCCGACGTGAGTCTCGACGGCAACGGACACATCGATCGGTCCTGCTACCCCGGGCGTCGCGGTACGATCGGCGATATTGAGTTCGTTTTGCACGATCTCCGCCGAGATCATCTCGTCTGCGTAAAGCGCTGACAGCCGCCGCACCAGGTTCTCGAGTTCGCGGATGTTGCCCGGCCAGTTGTAGTTCTGCATGAGCCGGATGGCTTCGGGGGACACCGACTTCGGCGGCTCGCCCTCACGCTGGGCTGCATTGAGGAAGTGCTGCACGAGGTCGGCGACGTCATCGATGCGCTCGCGCAGCGGCGGCAGCCGGATGGGCACGACATTCAGGCGGTAGAACAGGTCCTCGCGGAACAAACCCTGCCGGATCATCTGGCTGAGGTCGCGGTGCGTCGCCGCGACGATGCGGACATTGGTCTTGATCGGGTTCCTGCCCCCGACCATGGTGTACTCGCCCTCCTGCAGCACGCGCAGCAAGCGCGTCTGGGCGTCCATCGGCATGTCGCCGATCTCGTCGAGGAACAGCGTGCCGCCCTCGGCCTGTTCGAACCGGCCCGATGAGCGGGTATTGGCACCGGTGAAGGCCCCCTTTTCGTGCCCGAACAACTCGGCCTCGATCAGGTCCCGGGGAATGGCGGCCATGTTGATGGCAACGAACGGCCCATTGCGGCGCTTGCCGAACTCATGCAGCGCCCGGGCGACGAGTTCCTTGCCGGTGCCGCTCTCGCCGGTAATCATCACCGTCAGATCGGTCTGCATCAGCCGCGCCAGGGCACGGTAGATGTCCTGCATCGCGGTCGAGCGGCCAACCAGGGGCATGGTTTCGCCCGGTTCCTCAGCCCTGCGTTCGGCGGCAGTCGGCTTCTTGGCGTCGGCCAGAGCGCGTGAGACAACCGACAGCACCTCGGTGATGTCGAAGGGCTTCGGCAGGTACTCATAGGCGCCCACCTCCGACGCCCGGATAGCGGTCATGAACGTATTCTGGGCGCTCATGACGATCATCGGCAGATCTGGCCGAAGCTTCTTGATCTTCGGCATCACCTCGAAAGCGTTGCCATCGGGCATCGCCACGTCCGTGATGAGAATGTCGCCTTCGCCACGGCTCACCCAGTTCCACATGGTGGAGATATTGCCGGTGGGGCGAACTTCATAGCCGGCGCGCGTGAGCGCCTGGTTCAGCACCATGCGGATGGCGGCGTCGTCATCGGCGAGAAGGACGACGTGGCTCATTTGGCAATTTCCTCGTTCGGGATAAGGCTGCCGCTGGCGACAGGCAGCAGGATGCGGAAGCGGGTGCGGCCGGGCCGGCTCTCGCAGTCGATCACTCCCCCGTGGTCACCGACGACCTTGGCTACAAGAGCCAGGCCGAGGCCGGATCCGTTGGTTCTGGTCGTGACGAAGGGGTCGAACAGGAACGGCATAATATCGGGTGGGACACCCGGGCCGTTGTCTTCGATGACGATCTCGAGCGGCAGCGAGATACGTTCCGATACGCCCGTAACGCTGATCCGGATGCCCGGGCGGAAGGCGGTGGTGATACGAATCTCGGGTTTCTGAGTCCGCTCAAGCGCTTCGGCTGCGTTCTTTACCAGGTTCAGGAACACCTGGATGAGCTGATCGCGGTTCCCGAACACCGGCGGCAGCGACGGGTCGTACTCTTCGGAAAAACTGATCCCGCGCGCGACCCCGTTGCGGGCCAGAAGTTTCACCCGGTCCAGCACCACGTGGATATTGATGGGCTCGCGCTCCAGCGGACGCTCGTCCCCGAACACTTCCACGCGGTCGATCAACGTCACGATCCGGTCGGTCTCTTCGCGGATCAGCCGAGCCAGCGGGATTTCATCGGGAGCGACCGTCTGCTCCAGCAGTTGCGCCGCACCACGTATGCCCGAGAGCGGGTTCTTGATTTCGTGCGCCAGCATCGAAGCCAGGCCGGTAACCGACCGGGCCGCTCCGCGCGATACCATTTGCCGGTCGATCTTGTCGGCCATGGTGCGCTCCTGGATCAACAGCGCTATGCGTCCGTCGCTGTCCGACAGCGGACTGGCAAAAACATCGGCCACCCGTTCGTCACCAAAACGGGAAGATCCAACGCGCACCCGATACTCCGTCATCGGAGCACGGCGTTGGGCGACGGTCTCCACAAGTGAAATGATGGGTGACCCGAAGGCGATGAGATCGTCCAGTCGCTGTCGCGTGAGGACACTCAGCGAGGCCCCGAAGAAAGCTTCGGCGGCGTAGTTCACGAAAACGATCTTCCGGTCCTCGGTACAGACGATGATCGGCTGCGGCAGTGCCTGCAACACCCCCGTCGAAGGTGCCGGTTCGGTGGCATGGTCGGGGGTCACGGCGACGGAAATGCTCATGCGGCTTCACTCCAGTCGCCGGCGAACAGGTTGGCGATCATCTCCAGCACCGCGTCGGTGGACTCGTTATCGAGCAGAGCTTTCCGGGTGGGTTTATCGAGCAGCAGGCCGGCTGCCTCCGCATACCAGTCGAGATGCTTGCGGGCGGCGCGAAGGCCGACGGCCAGACCATATTCGATCAACATGGCCTCGTAGTGCTCAGCAATCAGTTCGGCCAGTGCCCTGCCCCGCGGCGCTTCCGGCTCAGGCGTGCCCGCCAGGGCGGCGCCGATCTGGCCCACCACCCACGGCTTGCCATGAGCGCCGCGGCCGATCATCACCGCAGCAGCACCGGATTCCAGGAGCGCCGCCCGGGCCGAGGCCTGATCGGTGATATCGCCGTTGACGACCACAGGCACACTCACCGCCTCAGCGACGGCACGGATCAGATGCCAGCGCGCTGTACCCTTGTAGAACTGCTGCCGTGTGCGGCCGTGAACGGTGATCATGCGAGCGCCGGCATCCACCGCCCGCCTGGCCATGTCGGGAGCATTGAGGCTGTCGTCGTCCCAGCCGAGGCGCATCTTCACTGTCACCGGCAGTGGAGTGGCCTCCACGACGGCTTCAACGAGGCGTACGGCTTGGTCCGGCACCCGCATCAGCGCGGACCCGGCATATCCGCTGGTGACGCGTTTGGCAGGGCAGCCGAAATTGATGTCGATGATGTCCGCGCCGGCTTCATAGGCGAGACGAGCGCCCTGGGCCATCCATTCAGCCTCACAGCCGGCAAGTTGCACCATGTGGGGCAGCCGGTCCGGGCGGCCGAGCTTGCGCACCATGTCTGCATGACCGGTGCTGAGGGCGTTGCTGGCGATCATCTCCGAGACCACCATGCCGGCGCCGAAACGTTCGGCGAGCCTGCGGAATGGGCGGTCGGTGACGCCGGCCATCGGCGCCAAGAGGGCATTGTTGGAGAGCGAGTGGCTTCCGATGCTCAACGCGCGGGCAGGATTTGATGAAGTCTGCATCAGATTTGTTCAGGCCACGACTTTTGCCCGCACAATAATCAAAACCCCTCGCGGCGCAACTGCTTTGCCGCCGGTTCTCGTGCGTCGGCTGCCTTGCACTTGTCGCATAGCTTGCGGCCCGCTAGACCACGACCAAGTGTCATTTCAATGTCAGAGTGGGTCATGTCGCAGAAGTCCGTCGCCGTGGTTGTGGTCGCGGCGGGACGTGGTGAGCGAGCTGGCTCGGACGGAGACACCGAGCCAAAGCAGTACCGTCGCATTGGTGGCCAGGCCATCCTCGCTCGAACCATGGAAGTCTTTTTGGAGCAGCCTCGGGTGACCTGGGTGCTCCCCGTGATCCACCCCGAACACGAGCAGCGTTACGCTGCGCTGGGTCTTGGCGGCGACGAACGCCTGCTGGTGCCGGCGCACGGCGGTGCAAGTCGTCAGCAATCGGTTCTCGCTGGTCTGAAAGCGCTGGCACCGCTGAAACCTGACCTGGTGTTGATCCAGGATGCTGCGCGGCCGTTCGTCCCTTCTATGCTGGTCGAATCCGTGATCGATGCCCTTGGCGGGGCGCCGGGCGCCTTGCCGACACTGCCGGTGACAGACACCATCAAGCGCTCGCCGGACGGCACCGAAGTGTCCGGTACGGAAGACCGCCGCCAGCTTCATGCAGCCCAAACGCCTCAGGGTTTCCGCTTCGGTCAGATATTTTCTGCCCACATGCGCGCTGCCAGCGTCCGGCGGGAATTCACCGACGACGCCGAAATCGCCGTATGGGCGGGGTTGCGCGTCGTCATGGTTCCGGGCCACCGGGACAACATCAAGATCACCCATCCGGACGATTTCGCCCGGGCGGAGCTGATCATCAGCGGAGACAGGCGCATGGAGACGCGCATCGGCACCGGCTACGACGTGCACCATTTCACCGACGGCGATGCTGTGTGGCTCGGCGGCGTGGAAATCCCCCACAACAGACGCCTCATGGGCCATTCGGATGCGGACGTTGCCCTGCACGCGCTCACCGACGCTTTGCTCGGCGCAATCGGCGAAGGCGATATCGGCATCCACTTTCCGCCTTCCGACCCGCAGTGGAAGGGCGCCCGCTCCGCGGTCTTCCTCCGTCATGCGGGGGACTTGGTCGCGCGGCGCGGCGGGCGTATCGTCAATGTCGACGTGACAATCGTCTGCGAGGCGCCGAAAATCGCTCCGCATGCGGCAGCGATGCAGGCCACGATCGGCGAGGCACTCGGCATTGCCACCAGCCGGATCGCGATCAAGGCAACGACAAACGAGAAGCTTGGGTTCATCGGGCGGGAGGAAGGTATCGTGGCTATGGCAAGTGCAAGTGTTGAAGTGCCGAGGGTCGACTGATGGCGGTTCGGAAGCCAGCAGCAGAAACCGGCCGGCAGGTTCTCGATATTCTCACCCGCGACGGCAAGACCATCGTCACGGCTGAAAGCTGCACAGGCGGCCTGATCGCCGCGGCCCTCACCGATATCCCCGGCGCGTCGCAGGCCTTCTATGGCGGCTATGTCGTCTATGCCAATGAGGCCAAGACCCGGCTCATCGGCGTACAACCCAGGCTGATCCGCGACTATGGGGCCGTCAGCAACCAGGTCGCGCGGGCCATGGCTGACGGCGCCCGCAACACGGCTCATGCCGACTTCGCCGTTGCGGTCACCGGCATTGCCGGACCCGATGGTGGGTCGGAGAAGAAGCCGGTCGGCCTCGTCTATGTGGCGGTGTCCTCGGAATTGGGAACAGTCGTCATCGAGCACAAGTTTGGCGACCTGGGCCGGGACGCAATCCGCAAGGCAAGTGTGCAGGCGGCGATGGACCTGGTGCTGCAGGTGTTGACCAGCGACGAAGCCTAGTCGCCAAAGCGACGGTCGGCCTCCTCGCAGAAGGCGCGCATGATCTCCTCCTGCTTGGCGGCAAACGCCGGCTCGGCGACGGCTGCGATGAACGGGTTGGAGATCTTGAAGTCGATCTCGAATTTCACGCGCGTGCCCATTCCTTCCGGCTCAAAGCTCCAGACGCTGTCCAGATAGGCGAAGGGCCCGTCCACTGCCTTGGCGCGTATGGTCCGCGCCTCCGGGTCGAGGGTGACGCGGCTGGTATAGGCCTGGGTGATGGGTCCGAAGGAGAGGGTCATCCGCGCCAGGCGAACGTCCTTGTCCCCTGCCCCAGGGTCCGGCCGCACAACCATCGCGCGGCAATTGGGGATGAAGCGGGGATAATCCTCGAGATCGGCCACGATCTCATACATGCGTTGCGGAATATGCGGCACATGCCGCTCGAAGAAGCGCTTCATCTACAGTCCGAGCTTCGCCATGCGGTTGGCGCGCAGGCGGGAAAAATCCTCACCGGCGTGGTGGGACGAGCGGGTCAGCGGGCTGGAAGATACCAGCAGGAAACCCTTGGCTTCGGCCACCTTGGCATAGGATTTGAACTCTTCAGGCGTCACGAAACGCTGCAGCGGGTAGTGCTTCTTGGTGGGCTGCAGATACTGGCCGATGGTGAGGAAATCGACGTCTGCCGTGCGCAGATCGTCCATGAGCTGCAACACTTCGTTCCGCTCCTCACCAAGGCCGACCATGATGCCGGACTTGGTGAACATGGTGGGGTCGAGTTCCTTCACCCGCTGCAGCAGGCGGATGGAGTGGAAGTAGCGCGCACCCGGGCGAACCTTGAGGTACCTGGATGGTACGGTCTCGAGGTTGTGGTTGAAAACGTCCGGCTTGGCGGCGACGACGATCTCAAGCGCCCCGTCCTTGCGCAGGAAATCGGGGGTCAGGATCTCGATCGTGGTGCGCGGGTTGCGGGCGCGTATCGCGAGGATCACATCGGCGAAGTGCTGGGCGCCGCCATCGGCGAGGTCGTCGCGATCCACCGAGGTGATCACGACATGCTCGAGGCCGAGCTTCTCCACGGCCTTGGCGACGTTCTCGGGCTCATTGGCATCGAGCGGCCCCGGCAGGCCGGTTCGCACATTGCAGAAGGCGCAGGCGCGGGTGCAGATCTCGCCCATGATCATCATGGTCGCGTGCTTCTTGCTCCAGCACTCGCCAATATTGGGGCAGCCGGCCTCCTCGCAGACAGTGACGAGGCCGTTCTCGCGCACGATCTGCTGGGTTTCCTTGTAGATCGGCGATCCCGGCGCCTTGACGCGGATCCAGTCCGGCTTGCGCAACACGGCGCTCTCCGGGCGGTTCACCTTTTCGGGGTGACGGGGCCGGGCTGGCGATTTGTCGATGAGCGTAACCATAGCGGTCCTGACTGGGCGGGTGCCCTGTATATCGCTCCCTTGGCCGGCCGGTTCAACCGGCTCTTTCGTTCGATTGATCGGGTGAGATCAGGCGGTTTCCATGACCTCGGCGATGTCGACCCATGCCCCGTCCCGCGAGGCGGACAGGATGGTGGCCTGCACCAGAGCCAGGGAGTGGAGATTGTCCTCGCCGGAACTGAAGCGGGCGGGCACGGAGCCGGCCTCGATGACATGGGCGATGGCGTTCAGCGTACCGGTGCGGTCGGTGAACTCCACCGGGGGCAGGTCATAGGGCTCGGCCTGTTTGTCGCGCTCGCGCAGGAACAAGCGGTCCGGCGCTGACTTGCCCATGAAGTTGTCGCGCGAAGTCCAGGTAATCTCGCCTTCAGAGCAGTCCATGGTCCACTCGCCGGCCCAAGGGGTTACGGGTCCGCTGCTCATCCAGGAGCCGCGGTAGGAAACGATCGTGCCCTTCTCGAACTCCAGTGTCGCGACGCCGATCGGGTGATGGCCGAAGGGGCTGGCCGGCGGATTCCAGGTCCTGCAGGAGACGCGCTTCGGCTCGTCGCCGAGCACCATGCGCATCAGGTCGAAATGGTGGATCGACATATCGGCCAGCAGCGGGTCGGGCATGTCCCAGTAGCGGTAGCCCTGTGACGGGGCGTGGCGGCGGAAGTCGATGGAGACGAGGTTCACCGGGCCGAACTTCTGGGCGCCGATCAGTTCGGCGGCAGCGATCGGGCCGGGCTGGAAGCGGTAATTCTGGCTGACCATCAGCACCCGGCTATGCGCCTTGGCGAGCGCCACCAGTTCTTTCGCCTGCGCGATGGTGGAGGTAAAAGGCTTTTCCACCAGTACGTTAAAGCCGAGCTCCAGGCAGCGCTTCACCACCGGGTAATGCGCTTCGGTCCGCAGGGTGCAGATGGCAAGGTCGGCTTCGACGCCCTTGGCCGCCTCTTCGAGGCTCAGGAAGCAGCGTTTCTCGTCGATGCCGAGTTCGGACTGGACGCGGGCGATCGCCTCGGGATTGGCGTCGACATAGCCCACCATGTGGACATTGGGAACTTTGGGGATAACTTCCTTGGTCCAGCTGGAACCCCAGTGTCCGAGGCCGACTTGGATCGCCTTGACCATGTGGATAACTCCTGAATTCTGTACCGCAGATGAATGAAGATGAACGGTGCCGAACGCCTAAATGAACGGCAGGCAACTGAACACGCTACATGTTCAGTGCCCTTCCATAGGCATCCAGAACGCTTTCTTTCATCGTCTCGCTGAGCGTGGGGTGCGGGAAGATGGTGTGCATCAGTTCTTCCTCGGTGGTCTCGAGGTTCATCGCCACCACGAAGCCCTGAATGAGTTCGGTGACTTCGGCACCAACCATGTGAGCGCCGAGCAGTTCCCCGGTCTTGGCATCGAAGATGGTCTTCACCAGGCCGTCCGGCTCGCCAAGGGCGATGGCCTTGCCGTTGCCGATGAAAGGGAAGCGGCCGACCTTGATCTCGCGGCCGAGTTCCTTCGCCTTGGCTTCGGTGAGCCCGACGCTGGCCACCTGCGGTTCGCAATAGGTGCAACCGGGCACCTTGCGGCGGTCGAGGCCGTGGACATGAAGGCCGGCGATCTTCTCGACGGTGATGACCGCCTCGTGTTCGGCCTTGTGCGCGAGCATCGGCGGGCCGGCAACGTCGCCGATGGCCCAGATGCCCTTGACGTTGGTGGCGCCGTGTTCGTCGATCACGATGGCACCGCGCTCGGTCTTCACCCCGACCGTCTCGAGGCCGATGCCCTCGATGTTGCACTGCACGCCGACCGCCGAGATCAGCTTGTCGCCGCGGACCTCCTGCCTGGAGCCGTCCTTGAGTTCGACATGGGCCACGACGCCGTCAGCCGTCTTGTCGACCTTGGCAACCTTGGCTTCGGTCAGGAACTTGATGCCGCGCTTTTCGAGGCGCTTCCGGGCGAGAGCGGAGATCTCCGCGTCCTCCACCGGCAGGATCTGCGGCAAGAGCTCGACGACGGTCACCTCGGCGCCGAGCGAGCGGTAGAACGAGGCAAACTCGATGCCGATGGCGCCCGAACCCATGACCACCAGGGATTTGGGCATGCTGGCAGGCTTCAGGGCCTCGAAATAGGTCCAGATCTTGTCGCCGTCCGGCTCAATGCCCGGCAGCACGCGCGGGCGCGCCCCGGTGGCAACGATGATGTTCTTGGCCTTGTAGGTGCCCTCACCCAGCGGGTTCTTCGGCACCGGACCCTGCGGCTCGACCACCGGCTTCTTCGAGGGGCCGACCTTCACCTCGCCGGGTGCGGTGATGACCGCCTCGCCCCAGATGATGTCGATCTTGTTCTTCTTCATCAGGAACTGGACGCCATTGTTCATCTGCGCCGCGATAGCGCGTGAACGCTTGACCACGCCATCGAGGTCGAAGCCGAACTTCTCGGCGGTGAGGCCATAGTCCTTGGCGTGGCTCATGTGGCCGTAGATCTCGGCCGAGCGCAGCAGCGCCTTGGTCGGGATACAGCCCCAGTTCGAGCAGATGCCCGCCATGTGCTCGCGCTCGACAATGGCAACCTTCATGCCGAGCTGGGCGCCGCGAATGGCGGCGACGTAGCCGCCGGGGCCGGCGCCGATGACGAGAAGGTCGTATTGGTCAGCCATAAGGGCCTCCAGAGGAATAAGGGTCAGAGACCCAGCACTTGCTTGACGAGCGGCACCAGGCCCTCGCCGATGGCGCGGGTGTTGGCCGCGTCGAGATGGACACCGTCGCGCGGGTCAGCCTGGGCGACGGTCGCGGCGTCGAAGAAGTGGACGCCGGTTTCGCTGGCATGGCGGCGGTAGTGACGCACAAAGTCGCGTGACTCGCCCAGCAGGTGCTCGAGCCCGCCGAAATTGCTCAGCATGTTCTCGTTGGTGGTCTCCACCACATGCGGCGGGGACACCAGGATGATCGCGGGCATCGGCTCGCCGGTCATGGCGAAATGCCCGCGCGTGAGTTCGATCAGCCGCCGTGCGCCGCGGGCGGCGAAGGCAGCGGTGCCGGCGACGAACGGCTTCAGGTCGTTGGTGCCGAGCATGATGATGACGAGATCTAGCGGCGCATGGCTGGCGAGCAGCGTCGGCAGGATGCGGGCGCCGTTGCGATCGGGATTGGCCGTCCAGTCGTCGTAGGCCGTGGTGCGACCGCCAAGGCCCTCGGCGATCACCCGCGCCTTGCCGCCAAGCCCCTGCTCGAGCGTCGTCGGCCAGCGGTTCTCATAGGCATGCCGGGGACCGCCGCCCGGATCGGCCCCGAAGGTCAGGCTGTCGCCATAGGCCAGGATGGTCTTCATCGCCTAAGCCCCTCAGGCCAGCATCATCACCGGGTTTTCGATCAGGCCCTTGAACACGCCCAGCACTTCCGCGCCGAGGGCGCCGTCGACGGAGCGATGGTCGCAGGAGAGGGTCACGGTCATGAACTGGCCGGTCTTGACCTGCCCGCCTTCGGCATAGACGCGTTCCTCGCCGGCACCGACGGCAAGGATGGTGCCGTGCGGCGGATTGATGACGGCGGCGAAGTGCTTGATGCCGTACATGCCGAGGTTGGAGACCGAGGTCGCGCCACCCTGGTATTCATGCGGCGCCAGCTTCTTGTTGCGGGCGCGGGTGGCGAGATCCTTCACCTCCTCGGAGATCTGGCGCAGCGTCTTCTGGTCGGCGGCCTTGACCACCGGGGTGAAGAGCCCGCCCGGCACTGCCACGGCGACAGCGACGTCCGAGCGCTTGTGATAGAGGATCGAGTCACCGGCCCAGGTGGCGTTGGCGGCAGGAACCCGCTGCAGCGCCACGGCCCAGGCTTTCATGACGAAGTCGTTGACCGACAGCTTGTATTCCGGCTTGCCGTCCTTGCCCTTCGGCGCGGCGGCATTGATCTGCTCGCGGGCCGCCATCAGCGCGTCGATCCTGCAGTCGAGTGTCAGGTAGAAGTGCGGGACGGTCTGCTTGGACTCGGTGAGACGGGCGGCCACGACCTTGCGCATGCCGTCGTTCGGCACGAGCTCGTAGGTGCCTTCCTCGTAGAGCGCCAGTACCTGGGATTTGGTCATGCCCGCCGGCGCGGCGCCTGCAGCGGCCGGTGCAGCCGCCGGAGCTGCAGAGGCTGCCTTGAGCGGGGTCTTGCCGGACCTGGCGGATTCGACATCGGCCTTGACCACCCTGCCCTTCGGGCCGGTGCCGGAAATGGCGGAGACATCGATACCGGCTTCCCTGGCGAGGCGACGGGCCAGCGGGGAGGCGAAGACGCGACCGCCGGAGGCCCCCTCACCCGACGCTTTTGTGCCGGACTGTCCCGCAGGGGGAGAGGTCGGAGCCGGAGCCGGCTTGGGAGCCTCCACCGGATCTGTGGAGGTGGTGGACGTACCCTTGTCGTAGGCGAGCGTGCCGGCGTCGCCATTGGCGGGCTCTGCCTTCGGTTGTTCGGCCTTTGGCGCGGGCGCCTCGGACTTGGGCGCAGCCGCAGCGTCGGCGCTTTCGCCTTCCTGCAGCAGCACGGCAATGACGGCGTTGACCTTCACGCCTTCGGTGCCTTCGGCAACCATGATCTTGCCGATGGTGCCTTCGTCGACGGCCTCCACCTCCATGGTGGCCTTGTCGGTTTCGATCTCGGCGATCACGTCACCGGAGGAGACGCTGTCGCCTTCCTTGACGTGCCACTTGGCGAGCTTGCCCTCTTCCATCGTCGGAGAGAGCGCCGGCATGGTGATATCGATCGGCATCCCTGGTCTCCTTACGAGCGGTAGGTGACGGCGTTCACGGCGGCGATGACCTCGTCGACGTTGGGGAGTGCCAACTTCTCGAGGTTGGCGGCGTAGGGCATCGGCACGTCCTTGCCGGCGACGCGGGTGACCGGCGCATCGAGGTAGTCGAAGGCCTGTTCCATGACGCGGGCGGCGAGCTCGGCACCGATGCCGCCCTGCGGCCAGCCTTCTTCGACGGTGACCAGGCGGCCGGTCTTCTTGACCGACTCGACCACGGTATCGCTGTCCATCGGGCGCAGGGTGCGCAGGTCGATCAGTTCGACATCGACCCCGGCGGCAACCAGCTTCTCGGTGGCCTGAGTGGCATAGCGCATGCCCATGGAGAAGGACACGATGGTGACGTC
>JAEZFJ010000141.1 GCA_023437755.1 Pseudomonadota bacterium | reverse complement strand
AGGAAGTCGCCGCCACGCGGCCGCACGATCACGTGGAACGGGATGGTCGCCACCCTGAGCGCCGCCTTCACCACGCCCAGGCTCGGGGTGATGCCGCCTTCCAAGAGGCTGGCACACAGTTCCACCCGATCGGCGCCCACTTCCTGCGCGGCCACCAACCCGTCCACGCCCTCCACACAGATCTCGATCTTGAAGGGGTGCTGCGGCATGATTGGTCTCCAATTGGTATGCTCTTGGATAGTGAACTGCCGCTCCCGCTGCAAGTGCAACATCCCCATTGACAGGGCGCACCACTGTGTTACATCACTAGCACACTAGTTAGGCGCAACACATGGATGACTTCCACACCAGCCAGCCGATCTTCGTGCAGATCCGGCAGCGGCTGATCGAGATGATCCTCCGCGGCCAGGCGCGCGAAGGCGAGGCTTTGCCCTCGGTGCGCCAGATCGCTGCCGATCTGTCGGTCAATCCGCTGACGGTCACCAAGGCGTATGACGCCTTGGTCGAGATCGGCGTGGTCGAAAAACGAAGGGGCTTGGGCATGTTCGTCAGGGAAGGCGCGCGCGAGGAGCTGCTCGCGCACGAGCGCCGGCAATTCCTCAAGGAGGACTGGCCGCGGATCGCCGCCCGCATCCGCGCGCTGGAGCTCGACCTCAGGCAACTCCTCACCCCCGAAACCCCCACCGAGGACAACACGAAATGACCGACCTGTCCCCGACCACCTCGCCGACCGTCCCGCCCATCGTCACCGCCCGCGGCCTCACCAAGCGCTTTGGTCGCAAGGAAATCCTGCACGGGCTCGACTTCGACATTCCCGCGGGCCGCATCTACGGTCTCGTCGGGCACAACGGTGCCGGCAAGACCACCACGCTCAACGCCATGCTGGGCCTCACCAATTGCGAGGGTACCATCCGCGTCCTTGGCGAGGATCCCTTCGCCCGCCGCGCCCAGTTGATGGAGAACGTCGCCTTCATTTCCGACGTCGCCAGCCTGCCCCGCTTCCTTCGGGTGCGCGAGCTCTTTGCCTTGCTCACCAACATCCACCCCAATTTCTCGCCCGAGAAGGCGCGCCAGTTCCTCGAAGGCACCGACATCCGGCCCGAGATGAAGATCAAGACCCTGTCCAAGGGCTTGATGGCGCAGCTGCACCTCGCCGTCGTCATGGCCATCGACGCCAAGCTCCTCGTCCTCGACGAGCCGACCCTGGGCCTCGACATCACCTACCGCAAGCGCTTCTACCGGCGCCTGCTCGAAGACTACATGACCGAGGAGCGCACCCTGATCATCACCACCCACCAGGTGGACGAGATCGAGTTCATGCTCTCGGACATCATGTTCATCCGCGATGGCGACCTGATCCTCCACATGCAGATGGAAACCGTGAACGACAAGTTCACCCAGGTCGTCGTCAACGACACCGACAAGCAGTCCGAAGCGCGCAAACATGGCCCGGTGTATGAGGAAACGCGGTTCGGGCAGACGGTGATGATCTTCGACGGCGTCGATCGTGACCTGCTCGAACCCTTCGGCAACCTGTCCACCCCGACCCTGTCCGATCTCTTCGTGGCGCTGATGCAGCGGCCCACCGCCAATCCGGAGACCGCTCAATGAGGGCTTTCATCGCGCTCGTTCGTCGCGAACTCATCGAGCACCGCGGCGCTTTTCTCTGGGGACCGCTGGCGCTGGTCGGGGTGCTGTTCGGGGCGACGCTGATCGCCTTCACCTTCGGCCGGGTCGACGCGCGCTTTTCCGGCGCCATGTTCACCGTGGCGCCGCTGCGTATCTTCGAGATTGGTTTTCTCGGCTTCGGCGCCGGCTGGGCGCTCTACCTCATTGCCACGCTGTTCTTCTACTGCGGCGACGCCTTCTGGGCCGACCGGCGCAACAACTCCATGCTGTTCTGGAAGTCGATGCCGGTCAGCGACTTCCGAGTGCTGATGAGCAAGCTCACCGCCGCCACCACCCTCCTGCCCGGCACCGTCTACGCCGTCGCCCTGCTCAGCGGCCTGCTGCTGTTCGGCGTCGCCTTCGTCACCATGCTGATCAACGGCACGGCGACGCTCGCCACCTTCGGCAGCATTGCGGTCATCTACGGCCAGGTCGCGCTCGCCATCCTCGTTGCCTTCGCTGTCGGCCTGTTGTGGTACCTGCCGCTGATGGGGGTCATCGGCGGGCTCGCAACCGCCATGGGCCGCTGGGCCATCCCGGTGTCGCTGGTCCTGCCGGCCATCGTGTCGATGTTCGAGTGGGTCATCCTGGGTGGCCTGCACCCCTTCTCCACCCACACCTGGAACTACATCAGCTACCGCGCCAGCCTGCCCTTCGGCGAAGGCGGTTACCTCGATGCCTGGTTCCTGGGCGATGCGCCCTTCAGCGCCCTCGCCTTCGCCACCGACCTGATCAACCGCACCGACTGGCTGCAGGTGCTGATCGGCCTCGGCGTCGCTGTCGTCGCCGTCTATCTCGCCAGCGAATACCGCCGCCGCGTCATCGGCGACTGACCGCTGCGCCTCGACCTAGCCGAGGCGCAGCCGCTTCAGCCACCACCGTTTCCAGCGGTGGCGGGCAAAGCGGTAGAACAGCGCATTGGTCATCACGTGCCGGTACCAGCGCGCATAGGCCGTGCTGCGGCGGATGCCGGCGGTCAGCGCCCACGGCTTGTTGAGCCCGGTGAAGTGCAGGATCGCCGGGTTCAGCGTCTCGTGCGCCGGATGGGCGTCCATGGTGTTCCAGCGCCAGGGCAGGGCCTTCCACTGGCCGCGGAAGATGATGTTGAGCATGTCCTGGTCGTATTGCAGCCGCGCCAGCCACCCCTTGTCCGCCAGCGCCCGCATCGCCCCCTGCACGTCCATCCGCCGCCAGCCGGCCATGTCCACCAGCATCAGCCCCGAATTGAAATAGGGCTCGGCAAGGTCGAAGATATCGGGGTTCTCCCGCATGTCCCGCCGACCCATGATGAAGGGGTGGAGCGTATCCAGCACCGCCCCGATCGGCTGGCTCTCGAGGTCGGTGTCGAACACCTCCTCCAGCGGCCGCCGCACCAGCATGTCGCAATCGAGATAGAGCACGCGCTCCACCTCCGCCGGCAGCAGTTCCGCCAGCAGCAGCCGGGCATAGACCACCCGTGGCCATTGCGCGCTGGCCCGCAGCCCGGCGGTGAACGCCTCGAACACCGGCAGCCCGGCCAGCGGATACCAGCGCAGCTCTGCCCCGAACTCGGTGGTGATCGCCTCGAGATCCTGGCGATGCTCCCCGCTCAGCGGCATGTGCAGCAGGTGAAACACCATGTCCGCCCGCCGCCTGCTCGACAGGCACGCCGAGCGCATCACCGCATAGGCGGGCGCCCAGAAATTGTCGTCGAACGACAGCACCACATGGATCTTGCTCATGCCAGCCCCCACAGAACCGGGTCGGGCGGCAAACGGCGAAAGCTGGAGAGTTTCGGCAAGACGCTATTCCGAAAGACGACGCGTCCTCTTCTCACCACTCCCTTGCCACCCGTCAACCGTCGGCATTGACCGCCGTGCCGTTCGGCCGCACACCGAACCGCCGTTCCAGCCGGAGCTCCCATGCGCGCCCATCTCGTTTTTGCCCACCCGCTGCCCGACAGCCTCGGCGCCCATCTCAGCCACACCGCCGAAGCCGCCCTCCGCGCCCGCGGCCTCGAGATCGACCGGCTCGACCTCTACGCCGAAGCGTTCCAGCCCGCGCTTACCCCTGGCGAGCGCCGCCACTACTACGCCGAGCCGCAGTCCGATCCCGACGCCATCGCCCTGCAGCAGCGCCTCGCCGAAGCCGACATCCTGGTGCTGGTGTTTCCCACCTGGTGGTTCGGCCTTCCCGCTATCCTGAAGGGCTGGTTCGACCGCGTCTGGGCACCGGGCTTTGCCTTTGATCAGGGCACCCCGATCAAGCCGCGGCTGACCCGGCTCCGGTCCTGCCTCGTCGTCACCACCCTCGGCTCGCCGTGGTGTATCGACACGCTGGTGATGCGCCAGCCCCTCCGCCGCATCCTCAAGACCGCCATCCTCGGCGCCTGCGCCCCACAGGCGCGCTTCACCATGCTCAGCCTCCACGCCGCCGAGACCGTCGACCCGCCGCGCCTCCGCCGTTTCGAGAACCGCATCGCTCGGGCCGTCGAAACCCTCTAGCCCCGGACGCGTTACCGCCCCGTACCTGCACCAGTTGCTATTGCGAATGATTTGCAACTGCAGTATAGCAAAGGCGTATTGTCTCGGAGTTCGTCAATGCGTCGCCTGCTCCTCGCCATCGGCCTCGCCGCCTTTGCCAGTCTCCCCGCCTCCGGCCAGGACCGGCTCAAGGTGGTCACCACCTTCACCGTCATTGCCGACATGGCGCGCAACGTCGCCGGTGAGGCGGCCGAAGTCGTCTCCATCACCAGGCCGGGCGCCGAGATCCACAACTACCAGCCCACCCCGGGCGACCTCGTTGCCACCCAGGGGGCCGACCTCATCCTGTGGAACGGCCTCAATCTCGAACTCTGGTTCGACCCCTTCCTTGCGGGCCTCGGCGACGTCCCCAGCGTCGTGGTCAGCGACGGCGTCGCGCCGATCGGCATCGGCGCCGGCCCCTATGCCGGCAAGCCCAACCCTCATGCCTGGATGTCACCCACCGACGCGCTCGTCTATGTCGAGAACATCCGCCGCGCACTCGCCGAGGCGGACCCGGGCAATGCTTCGACCTATGACAGCAATGCCGCTGCCTATGCCGAGGCGATCACTGCCACCGTCCAGCCCATCCGCGAACGCCTCGCTGCCGTTCCCGAGGAGCGGCGCTGGCTCGCCACCTCGGAAGGTGCCTTCAGCTATCTCGCCCGTGACTTCAGCCTCCGGGAACTGTTCCTCTGGCCCATCAACGCCGACCAGCAGGGCACCCCGCAGCAGGTGCGCGCCATGATCGACACCATCCGCGCCAACACCGTCCCCGCCATCTTCTCGGAGTCGACGGTCTCGTCCGCTCCCGCCGAGCAGGTCGCCCGCGAAACCGGCATTAGCTATGGCGGCGTGCTCTATGTGGATTCCCTGTCTGAGCCGGACGGGCCGGTGCCCACCTATCTCGACCTCCTGCGGGTCACCACCGAGACCATTGCCGCGGGGCTTGCTTCCTGATGGACACCACCGCCGCCGGTCTCGCCGTCGCCGATGTTTCCGTGGCCTATCGCAACGGCACCACCGCCATGCGGCACGCCAGCTTCACCGTGCCGCGCGGCTCCATCACCGCGCTGGTCGGGGTCAACGGCTCCGGCAAGTCCACCCTGTTCAAGGCCATCATGGGCTTCGTGC
>JAEZFJ010000131.1 GCA_023437755.1 Pseudomonadota bacterium | reverse complement strand
GGTGAGTCTCGACAATTTCAGCGGTGCCCGGGCGGCTACGCGCCATCTGCTGAGCCTCGGCCCCCGACAGATCGTGCACCTGTCCGGCCAGTACGAGTTCGGCGATACCCGCGCCCGGATGAACGGCATCGCGGCGGCCTTGGGTGAGTACGGCCTGAGCCTGGATGACATCCATATCGTGCACGGCATCTTCCACCAGGACTTCGGTTACGCTGCCACGAGGGCACTGGTCGAAGAGGGCAGGGAGTTCACCGCAATCTTTGCCGGCGACGATGACATGGCCGCCGGCGTGCTGCTGGCGCTGCGGGATTGCGGCCTCGAGGTGCCGGGGGACGTGTCGGTTGTCGGCTTCGACGATGCCTATCATGCCAAGCACCTCTGGCCGCCACTCACCACGGTCCGCCAGCCGATCGACACCCTTGGGGAGACCGCAGCCCGACTGCTGCTGCAGCTCATGGCAGAATCCCCGACGGGATCACTGGAGGCGGTCGTCGACACCGAGTTGCTGGTGCGACGCAGCTGCGCCGCGCCGCGGCAGCAAACGAGGGAGGTCGCCTGACCCTTCGTAAGAATAACCGGTGAGCGAGGAGGCTGTACCGGAATATGAGAATTGTGGGATCGATCCCACAAAACGATCCACGAGGAGGAGTGAAAAGTGGAGAAGACGGGAAAGACAACAATCCGGACCATGGCGCTTGCCGGAGTCGCCATCAGCGTCATGGCAGGCGCAGCGCCGGCAGTAGCCCAAGAGGAGGTGATCCTGCGCCTCCTCCCGCATCACACCGATGCGATGGTCGAGAACTACAACCCGAATAATCCGACCGGTCCGCAACAGCGGATGCGCGATTTCGCCTATGAGCCGCTTTGGATCGAGAACCTGTGGAATCCCGAAGAGGACGTCCCCGCCTTGGCCGTCAGCTATGAGATCGCAGAGGATCTCAAGAGCATCACTTGGAAGCTCCGCGAAGGGGTGAAGTGGAGCGACGGCGAGGACTTCAACGCCGACGACGTGGTGTTCACCTTCGACTATGCCAAGGCGCACCCGGACTACCCGATGGGCCTCGACGTCTATGACGAAGCCGCGGGCACCGGCAACGTCCTCAGCGCCGAGAAGGTCGACGACTACACCGTGCGTTTCAACCTGCGTGAACCCGACGGTCTGGTGTTCCACGGCATGGGCGGGCTTTATCCCCTGCCGGAGCACATCTGGAGCGAGGTGGACGACCCGAAGAACTTCGCCAACACCAACCCGGTGGCAACCGGCCCCTGGACGGAAGTGCGTAGCTTCTCGCGCAGCGGGTTCGAGCTCTGCCGCAACGAACTCAGCCGCTTCGATGCCGACAACAAGATCGACTGCCTGAGCTTCCCGCAGATGAACGGTAACGAGCAGACAATCGCCGCGCTCTCCGCCGGCGATCTGGACTGGCTCGGCGATGGCCTCACCGACCCCGACGTGACCTTCCTCCCGCAGTCCGAATACAACAACTACTGGCTTCCGGCAGGCGCCGACGTGAACCTGCAGCTCAACACCACGCGAGCGCCGTTCAACAATGTCGAGTTCCGCAAGGCCATGTCGGTCGCGATCGACCGCGACACTCTGGTAGACATCTCCACCTTCGGGCTCACCACTCACACCCGCTTCCCGATCGGCACCGGTGAAATGTTCAACGCCTGGTACGAGGAGGAGGCGCTCGAGCCCTACACCTGGCTGATGCAGTACGACCCTGACAAAGCCATGGAGATGCTCGATGCCGCCGGCTTCACCGATCAGGACGGGGACGGCTGGCGTGACAATCCCGATGGCACGCCAATCAGCTTCGGCATTTCGATGCCGTCCGGGTGGACCGACTGGGTGAACACTGGGCAGACCGTCGCCGAAAACCTCCAGGACATCGGCGTCAATGCGAGCCTCAGGACCTTGGACGAAGGCGCCTGGTTCGAGGCTGTGCCGAACGGCGATTTCGATGTGTACGTGATGTGGACCAATGGCGGGGCGACCCCGCACAGCCAGTATCACCCCATGTTCAACCCGCGCCAGATGATCCCCGGCCAGATCGACTTCCAGGCCATGCACCAGCTTCCACTGCCGGAAGCGCATGATCTCCTCAACCAGTTCCGGGCGACCGCCGACCGCGCGGAGCAGCAGCGGCTTCTGACGGAGGTTCACAAGCTCGTAGCCGAGAACGTGCCGGTGATCTCGCTGTTCGCGAACCCGACCTGGTACGAGTACTCGACCCGACGCTTCACCGGCTGGGTGACCGAGGAGGATCCGCGTTACCGCCCGGCGGTGCATGACGGTACGCGCGAGCGGGTGTTGCACGCCCTGTCACTGGTGCCGGTCGAGAACTAGGCACCAAGGTCTGGCGCGTTCCGGGAGCCGTTCCGGAACGCTGCCGCGGCTGCGGCGGGATTGCCTCCCAGTCCCGCCCGGCTCGGCTACAGGAGCAAGCGGATGATCTTTATCCTGAGGCGGCTCGGCTTCTACCTTGCGGCCCTCGCGGTAGCAGTGACGCTCAACTTCTTCATTCCGCGCCTCATGCCGGGAGATCCGTCGGCGCGCATCATCGCCTCGTTCCAGGGTCGGCTGAACGAGGCACAGGTGGAAGCCATTCGGAAGTCCTACGGCCTCACCGGAAATCTGTGGGAGCAATACGTCACCTATCTCGGCAGCGTGCTGCGGCTCGACTTCGGTATTTCGACCGTGCAGTTTCCGGAGCCGACGGCCTCGCTGCTCTTCTACGGCGCCACCTGGACGCTGGTGCTGGTGGGGCTCGCCATCTTCTTCGCCTTCATCATCGGTTCGCTGATGGGCATTCACGCGGCGTGGCACCGCGGGGGCTTCTTCGACAGCTTCTTCACCCCGATCAACGTGATGATGAACGCCTTCACGCCGGCAATCGTGGCACTGGTGCTCTTCTATGCCTTTTCGCTACAGCTCAAGTGGTTCCCCTTGGGCCGCGCCCACGATCCATCATTGATGCCTGGATGGGACCTCCGGTTCATCGGCAGCGTGCTTTACCACGCGACGCTGCCCGTGCTGTCGATCTTCCTTGTCAGCTTCGGCGGCTGGCATCTCGGCATGCGTAACGTGATGATCAACCTGCTGAACGACGACTTCGTCATTCTCGCCCGGGCCAAGGGGCTATCGGACCGGCGCGTGCGCTACCGCTATGTCGCGCGCAACGCCATCCTGCCGCAGATTACCGCGCTGGCACTGTCCATCGGCTTCCTGCTGGGCGGGGCGCTGGTGACCGAGCAGGTGTTCAACTATCCCGGCCTCGGCAAGTTCACCTTCACCGCCATCGGCAGCCGCGATTACTCCTTCATCCAGGGGCAGCTGCTGTTGCTCACCATGTCCGTGCTGGTGGCGAACCTGCTCTCCGACATCGCCAACGTCATCCTCGATCCGCGGCTGAGAAAGGGCTGAGCCATGGCTGAAATCACCCAGAGCGCACCCTTGTCGTTGACCGAGCGGCTGGAAGAGGAGGCGGTGGCCAGCGCCGCGCCGACACCGGCGGAACTGATGCAGGAGCTCGGCATCCGGCAGCGACCCGGCTGGACCAGTCGCCTGCCGCCGGGACTCGCCGCCTTCATCACCAACGGCAAGGGTATGGCGGGCGTAATGATACTGCTCGCGCTGGTCCTGTTCTCCGTATTCGGCCCCATGCTCAGCGAGTACAACCCCAACCGGCGCGCCGGCAAACCGCATGTGATGCCGAGCTACGAGCATGTGCTCGGAACGACCCGGATGGGCAAGGACGTGTTCACCCAACTCGCGCACGGGGGGCGCGTGAGCCTTGCCGTGGGTTTCGGAGCGGGGCTCGCCGCGTCACTGATCGGCCTCGCGATCGGCATTTCAGCAGGCTATTTCGGTGGTCGCACCGACGACATCCTCACCTTCTTCGTCAACGTGGTGCTGGTGCTGCCGGGCCTGCCGCTGATCATCGTCATCGCGACCATGGTGGAACAGGCGAGTCCGATGGTGATCGGTGTGGTGCTGGCCCTCACCGGTTGGGGCTGGGCTGCCCGCACCATCCGCACCCAGACGCTGGCGCTGCGCACCCGGGACTTCGTGCTGTCTGCCGAGCTGATGGGGGAGCGGAAGTGGCGGATCATCCTGAAGGAGATATTCCCCAATATGCTGAGCTTCGTCATGGGCGGTTTCGTGCTCGGCACCATCGCAGCCATTCTCGCCGAGGCGGCGCTGGAGTTCATCGGATTGGGTGATCCAAACGCCGTCACCTGGGGCACCATGCTCTACTGGGCACAGAACAACATGGCGCTGCAGAGCAATGCCTGGTGGGAAATCTGGCCTCCCTGTATCGCCATCATGCTGACCGGCGTCGGGCTGGTGCTGGTCAATTTTGCCGTGGATGAGATCACCAATCCGCAGCTGAAGGCCTCGCGTCGGATCGGCCGTATCAGGCAGTTCCTCAGCCGCCGGGGGAGGAGCGCCGATGTCTTCTGATCGGGTGCTGCTGGAGGTTCGTAACCTCACGGTCGACTACGTCGGCGAGCACTCCGTCGCCCGCGCCGTCAATGGCATCAACTTCGACATTCGCGAGGGCGAAGCCTTTGGCCTTGCGGGCGAGAGCGGCTGCGGCAAGTCCACCGTCGCCTTCGCAATCGCGCGGCTGACGCGACTGCCAGGGCTGGTCTCCGGTGGTCAGGTGCGCATGGGTGGCGAGGACGTGCTGAAGTTCGACAAGGCGCGCCTCAAGGCCTATCGCTGGCGCGAGGTGAGCTTCGTCTTTCAATCCGCCATGAACGCGCTCAATCCGGTGATCACGGTCGCCGAGCAGATCATGGACGTGATCGAGACGCACGAGCCGGAACTCGGTAGCAGAGGTGCGCGAGACCGCGCCGCGGAGCTGTTCGAACTGGTCGGCATTCCGCCAAAGCGGCTGGACGACTACCCGCACCAGTTTTCCGGCGGCATGCGCCAGCGCATCTGCATCGCCATCGCCCTGGCGCTCAAGCCCAAGCTCATCATCATGGACGAGCCGACCACCGCGCTCGATGTGGTGGTGCAGCGCGACATCATCGAGCAGATCGTCGAACTCAAGGCGCGGCTTGGTTTTTCGGTGCTGTTCATCACCCACGACCTGGGGCTGATGATCGAGTTCTGCGACCGCATCGGCGTGATGTATTCGGGTGAACTGGTGGAGGTGGCTCCGGCGACCTCGATCCTCACCAACCCTCGCCACCCCTATACGCAGGCGCTCGGCAACAGCTTTCCGCCATTGACCGGCCCCCGCATCCGGCTCGAGGGCATTGCCGGCTCGCCGCCCGATCTCCGGGCGCTGCCGGAAGGATGCCGTTTTGCGCCCCGCTGCGCTTACACAACCGACGTCTGCCGCACAACGGCGCCGCTCAAGCGCTACTCACCTGAACACAGCAGCGAGGCCGCATGTCACTTGCTGAACTAGAGCTGAATCCGGTTGTTGGGACGTCCGAGCCGGTGGTCGAGATGGATGGCGTCGACAAGGAGTTTGTCCTCGGTGGTGCCTTTCTCAACCAGACGGTGTTGAAGGCGCTGTCGGGGGTGTCGCTGAAGCTGTCGCGCGGCCGGGCGTTGGCGCTGGTGGGAGAGTCCGGTTCCGGCAAGTCGACTTGCGCCCGCATGCTGGCCCGCGTCTATGACCCGACCCGTGGCAGCATCCGCTTCCGGGGCGAGGATATCGCCGGCTTCAAGGGCTCGCGTCTGCAGCAATACCGGTCGGATGTGCAGATGGTGTTCCAGGATCCGTTCGGGTCGCTGAACCCGACGCAGAGCATCCGCTACCA
>JAEZFJ010000065.1 GCA_023437755.1 Pseudomonadota bacterium | reverse complement strand
CTTCGGGGATTTCATGGGCGGCGGCGGCCGCGGCGGCCGCGGTTCGCAGTCGCGCCTGCGTGGCTCGGATCTGCGCTACAATCTCGAGATCAGCCTCGAGGAGAGCTTCGACGGCCGCACCGTCGAGATCGACGTGCCGACCCTGGTAAGCTGCACCACCTGCGAGGGCTCAGGCGCCAAGCCCGGCACTGGCACCCACACCTGCCGGCAGTGCAACGGCCACGGCAAGGTGCGCGCGGCGCAGGGGTTCTTTACCATCGAACGCACCTGCCCGGTCTGCCAGGGCCGCGGCCAGATGATGGACCAGCCCTGCACCGATTGCGGCGGCCAGGGACGGCGTCAGGAAGATCGCAAGCTCTCGGTCGATATTCCCAAGGGCATCGAGGACGGCACGCGCATTCGCCTTGCCAATGAGGGCGAGGCCGGCATTCGCGGCGGCCCGCCGGGTGACCTCTACATTTTCGTCTCGATCCAGCCGCACGACCTGTTCCAGCGCCACGGCGCCGATCTCTATGACGACGGCGGCGCTGGGCGGCGAGTTCGAGGTGCCGACCCTCGACGGCGCCCGCGCCAAGGTGAAGGTCGCTGCCGGTACCCAACCCGGCCAACGCGTCCGGCTGAAGGGCAAGGGCATGCCGGTGCTCCGCTCCAAGGACATCGGCGACCTTTATGTGCAACTCGACATCGAGACGCCGCAGAGCCTGTCGCGGCGCCAGCGTGAACTGCTGGAAGAGTTCGCGCGCCTCGAAACCGAGGAAACCAGCCCGGCCTCCGGCGGCTTCTTTGAAAAGCTCAAGAAGATGTTCGACGCCTAGGCGTTCAGCCGTTGGGACTGGGCGTTGCCAGTTGGCTGGCGTCCAGCTCTTGCGACAAGGCCGTCAGCGCCGCGCGTGCGGCGGTTTCAACCGCTTCGAGCGCGGTTCCGAAGGGCACCTCGAGGCCGAGGCGCTTGGACGGATCATCGGCCCAGACGAACGACACATAGGACTTGCGCGCCTGCAGGTCGTGGCTGAGATGCGTGATGTTGAGCGTGGAAGCCATGGTCTTCTCCCTATTGTCCGGACCACAGTGTTCCGCCCGCGCCTGGCGCCTGTCTACCCTCCAAGGTAACCAAAGCTCTTGCCTCGCGACCCTGGCCGGGCCAGTTTCGACCGACACGTTGTTCGGGAGATGACATGAAGACCGCCCTGACCTTGTCCGGATCGATCCGCCGGGGGTCGTACAATCGGGTGCTGCAGCTTCATGTCGGCCGCATGCTGCGTGACGCGGGTGTTCAGGTGAACGATCTGGACCTCGCAGACTTTCCGATGCCGATCTTCAATGAAGACCTCGAACCGGACAATGTGCCGGAGGCGGCGGGGCGGCTCGCGGAACTGTTCCGCAGCCACGACATCGTCTTTCTTGCCAGCCCCGAATACAACGGCGGCGTGCCGCCACTGGTGGTCAACACCATCACCTGGCTCAGCCGTCAGAAGCCGAGCCCGTTTCGCCACGCCGTGTTCGGCATTGGCGGGGTCAGCTCGGGCAAGTACGGCACCATCTGGTCGCTGAGCCATCTGCGCGATTCGCTGAGCAAGATCGGCACGCTGGTGGTGCCGACACTGCTCGGTATCGGGCCGGCGGACGAAGCCTTCGACGAAAACGGCGATCCGGTGGAGCCGGGGATCATCCGCAAGGTCGGGCAGATGGTCGATGAACTGACCCAGTTCAGCCGAGGGTGACGGGAATGCGGGCGCTCTATGTCAGTCACCCGCAAGTCGAGATCGATCCTGAAGTTCCCGTGCCGCTGTGGCCGCTCTCCGCCGACGGCCGGGCGCGTGCCCGTGCTTTTGCGGTGAGTGGGGTGATCCCCCCTGCCGCGATGATCTTCTCGAGCCGCGAGCGCAAGGCGCTGGAGCTGGCGGAGATCCTGGCCGAGTATGCCGGCACGCTGGTGATGGCCGATCACCTGATGGGCGAGAACGACCGCAGTTCCACCGGCTTCCTGCCATCGGCGCTGTTTGAAGCCACTGCCGACCGCTTCTTCGCCCACCCCGAAGAGAGCATCGATGGCTGGGAACGGGCGGTGGATGCCCAGGCGCGCATCGTCGACACCGTCACCACGGCGATCGCGTGCCTGTCTCCAGAAACGCCGGCGGTGTTCTGCGGACATGGCGGCGTCGGGACGCTGCTGAAGTGCCACGTCACCCGCAGGCCGATCTCGCGAGCCGAAGACCAGAGCCGCCATGGCAACCGTGGCGGCGGCAACTGCTTCAGCTTCGATCTCGATCCGCTCCGGCTCGGTTGCGACTGGACACCGATGGAAGCGATGCGTCCCGGCTGGTTCGGCCGAGCTTGCCGCCCGTAGCGGTTTGCTCTAGTCCGGCTTGCAAGCGAGGGAGATGCCAGCATGACCGCAGAACTGATCGTTGGTCTCGATGTGTCGTCGCGGGGTCGGGCAGAGGAGATCGTCTCGCTGCTCGGGGATGCGGTGGGGTTCTACAAGATCGGCTACCAGTGCTTCTATGGCGCCGATGGCCTCGCCTTGGGCAAGGCGCTGATCGCGGCCGACAAGAAGGTGTTCTTCGACCTCAAGCTCCTCGACATCGACAACACCGTGGAACAGGGCGTGGCCGCCATCGCCGCCACGGGTGCGCACATGTTGACCGTACATGCCTACCCGCAGTGCATGCGGGCGGCGGTGCGCGGTGCCGCGGGGTCGGAGCTGTGCGTGCTCGGGGTTTCGGTGCTGACCTCGATGGACGACGCGGACCTTGCCGAAGCCGGTTTCGCCCGCGACACTGCCGGTCTCGTCGCGCTCCGGGCGCAGCAGGCACGGGACGCCGGTGTGGGAGGCGTGGTCGCCTCGCCCCACGAAGCAGAGATGGTGCGCACCATTGTTGGCCCGAGAATGGCCGTGGTGACGCCCGGCATTCGCCCGGCCGGCAGTGCCGCCGGGGACCAGAAGCGTGTGATGGGACCTGCAGAGGCCATCGCTGCCGGGGCCACCCATCTGGTGGTGGCACGCCCGATCATCGGGGCGCCCGACCCGGCCGAAGCCGCACGCGCCATCCTCGACGAGATGCAGAGCGGCGGCACGCGGTTCGCCTGATGCAGCTCTCTGCCTGCATCGAGATGCTGTTCACCGCCGAAAGCCTCGACCCCGCCGAGCGCATTCGGCTGGCCGCCGCGGCTGGCCCCGACGCGGTGGAGTTCTGGCGCTGGTCCGACAAGGATCTCGGGGCCATTGGCGCTGCGCTGAAGGACACCGGTCTGCCGCTGGCCGCCATGGTCGCAGAGCCGTTTGCGACACTTACCGATCCCGCAGATCATGCTCGGTTCCTGGATGGGCTCGAGGACTGCATCGCAGTGGCGCTGAGCCTGGGCTGTCCCGTGCTGATCGCCCAGGCGGGACCAGACCAGCCGGAAGTCGACCGCCGCACCCAGCGTGCAGCGCTGGTGGCGGTGCTGCGCGCGTCAGCGGAGCGGCTGGCCGGCACGGGCATCCGACTCGGGCTTGAGCCGCTCAACACCCGCATCGACCATCCTGGCTACTTCCTGCCCTACACTTCGGAAGCGCTCGACATCATCGACGAGGTGGGCCAGCCGGAGATCGGGCTGGTGTTCGACCTCTACCACTCCGGCGTGATGGAGGAGGACCTGGAGCGGGTTCTTCATGGCCGGGTGGATCGATTGGTGCATGTGCACGTGGCCGACCATCCGGGGCGGCACGAGCCGGGGAGCGGCTGGCTTCGGTTGCGGGAGGGCCTGCAATGGCTCATCGCCAATGGCTATTCAGGCCACGTTGGGCTCGAATTCCGCCCCACCATCGCATCGGCGGCGGCGCTGACGGCAGCTCGAATGGCGCTGGGGATCGGCACCCGCCTATCCTGACGCCCGCAGGCTGGCAAGCCGGTTGCCATCACCTCGCAGTCCCCTTATAGAGGCCGCCCCGCGCGCCTGCCGCGCTTCCCCCCTTGGCGAGAGGACGGCCGGCATGGCGTATTGCGGTCTCGATTTCGGCACGTCCAATTCGACGCTCGGGCGCATCGGTGCATTGGGCCAGCCAGAGCTGGTGCCGCTTGAAAGGGATCACCTCACCATCCCCAGCGTCCTGTTCTTCGGATTCGAAGACGACAGGCTTCACTTCGGTCGCGCGGCGGTGGGCGAATATGTCAGCGGCGCCGACGGTCGGTTGATGCGGTCGCTCAAGAGCGTTCTGGGCACGCCACTCTTCTCCGACCGCACGCGGATCAAGGCGCGACAGCTGGGTTTCGGCGAGATCATCGGCAGCTTCGTCGGCGAATTGCGGCGCCGGGCCGAACAGGCGCTTGGCACCGATCTGACGCAGGTGGTGCTCGGCCGGCCGGTGCATTTCGTGGACGACGATCCGGTGGCCGACCGCGCCGCGCAGGATCAGCTCGAGGCGGCGGTGCGTGGGCAGGGTTTTGATGAGATCGCGTTCCAGTTCGAGCCAATCGCGGCGGCGCTCAACTATGAGCGGCAGGTGAACGCGGAGAAACTGGCGCTGATCGTCGATCTCGGCGGCGGCACGTCGGATTTTTCGCTGGTGCGGGTAGCGCCGGAACGACGGGGCCTGGCAGACAGGTCCGGCGACATTCTCGCGACGGCCGGTGTCCATATCGGCGGCACCGATTTCGACCGGCTGCTCGCGATGGCGCGCATCATGCCGGAACTCGGTCTCGGCACACGCACGCGTGACGGCAAACGGCACCTGCCAGTCGCGCCCTATGTCGAGCTCTCCACCTGGCACCGCATCAACCGCCTCTATGACGCCAAGGCGCTCCGCGACCTCCGCTCCACCGCACGCGAGGCGGCGCGGCCGGAACTGGTCGAGACCATGGTCATGGTGGTCGAGGAACGTCTTGGGCACCGGCTCATCGGGGCGGTGGAAGAGGCCAAGATCGCCCTCTCCTCTGCGGAAGAGGTCGACTTCGACTTCCGGGTGCGTGACCGGCGCATTGCCGTGACGATCACCGCGGCCGAACTCGGCGCGGCCCTGGCCGATTCGATCCGGCGCCTCGAAACAACCATCGGCGAAACGCTGCGGCGGGCGGGAGTGGACAGCCACGCGGTGGACAGCCTGATCCTCACCGGCGGCTCCACCCTGGTCCCGGCAGTGTCGGATCGGCTGCGCAGGCTGTTTCCTGCAGCAGAACTGGTGCGTACCGACGTGCTGGGCAGTGTCGGGCTCGGGCTGACGCTCGAGGCGGAGCGGGTGTTCGGGCCCGCTAGCGGCGCTCGATAATCTCGGCGACCAGCGCTTCGATGTCCTCGCCGGCCTCGATGGCAATCTGGCCGTCGAGCAGCAGCACCGCAAGCCCATGCACCCGCGCCCAAGCCGCCAGTGCCGCCACACGGTGCGCGCGAACGTCGCCGCCGATGACGTGCCGGAGCGTCTTGAAGGCCGCATCGGCTGCCATGCGCAGCCCCGGCAGCTTGTCGCGTTTCAGCTGGGGCGAGAACATCAGGCGAAACAGGTTCGGGTTGTCGAGCGCGAACTTCACATAAGTCCGCCCCATCGCCGTCGCCGGGTCGGACGTGCCGGCGGCGGCAATCGCCTCCATTGCATCGGTGAAGCGACGGTAGCCGGTGACGGCCAATGCCTCCAGCAGGGCGGCGCGGCTGGCAAAATGCCGGTAGGGCGCCGCTGGTGACACCCCGACGGCACGTGCCAGATCGCGCAGCCCAAGCCCCGCCTCCCCGTCCCGTTCCAGCAGCACCAGCGCCGCTTCCAGCAGCGCCTGGCGCAGATTGCCGTGGTGATAAGGGGCGTTGGTACCAGATGTTGACATTGTTCACATAGGGTGGTGAATATGTGAGCACTGATCACATACTGCCGGGGAGAAGGCAATGGATTGGGATCTGGTTCTCGCCGGCACACACCATGCGGTGGTGTTCACGCTTGTCGCGATCTTTGCAGCCGAGTTCGCGCTGCTGCGGCCCGGCCTGGCGTCCGAGCGCCTGCCGCAACTCGCCCGGCTCGATGCCGCCTATGGAGGCGTCGCCACCCTGGTGATCCTGGTGGGGATTGCCCGCGTGATCTTCGGCAGCATGGGCTGGGAATATTATGTGACGAACACCGCCTTCTGGGCCAAGATGGCCGCATTCGGCGTGATGGGCGCGCTGACGGTGCCGCCGACCCTCGCCATCCGCCGCTGGCTCAAGGCGGGCGCGCCAGTGGACACCGAGATCGCCGGTGCCCGCCGCTACCTCCACCTGCAGGCAGCAGCACTGCTGCTGATCCCGCTGTTTGCTGCGGCGATGGCGCGCGGCTACGGCAGCTAGGCTCCCTTCGGGGGCGGCGTCTTCGGCTCGTAACGGCACCATTGCCGGATCGGGCAGCGCCAGCATTCCGGACGGCGGGCCTTGCAGATGTAGCGGCCGTGCAGGATCAGCCAGTGGTGGGCATGGAGCATGAACCGCTCCGGCACCACCGCGAGCAGGATCTGTTCCACGGCCAAAGGCGAATCGGCAACCGCCAGTCCGGTGCGGTTGCCGACGCGGAACAGGTGGGTGTCGACCGCAATGGTGGGCTGCTTGAACCAGATGTTCAGCACCACATTGGCGGTCTTCCGCCCCACCCCCGGCAGCGCTTCCAGCGACTCGCGATCCTCCGGTACCTCGCCACCGTGCCGCTCCAGCAATTGCTGGCACAGCGCAAAGACGTTCCTGGCCTTGTTGCGGAACAGGCCGATGGTCTTGATCTCGGTTTCAATGCCTTCGACGCCCAGCGCCACCATGGCTGCGGGCGAGGGCGCAAGCTGGAACAAACGCGTCGTCGCCTTGTTCACCCCTGCGTCGGTGGCCTGCGCCGACAGCACCACCGCCACCAGCAGGGTGAAGGCGTTGACGTAGTCGAGCTCGCCCTTCGGTTCGGGTTCGATCTCGTGGAAACGGCTGAAGATGGCGTCCACATCCGCGGGGGGAAGGGATTTCACTTTTTTGGCAGCGGGCATTCTCACAGCCTCGATTCTGGGCCTATAGTTAGCGCGAAGAGACCAACATGCCCATGCAAGTCACCACAACCACGCCGCTGTTCGCTGCGGCATTGCGGCCAGACGCTACCCTGCGCGCCACCGGCGGCTGGGTTGCGCTCGCCGTTGCGGGGGTGGTCGGCGCGCCGATACTGGTGGCCGTTCCGGAATTCGCCCTGCCCGGCGCGGCCGCGTTCGCGCTGGCCAGCGGAGGGCTGGTGGCGCTGAGCCTGCGGCAGGCGCGGCGGCGCAAGCTGGTGGAGCATGTGACGCTGTGGCAGGACCAGCTGGAGATCAGCACCGTCGATTCCGTTGGAAGCCGCAGCCTCAAGCGCTTCGAGCCGCAGGAGGTGCGGCTGGTGCTGGAGCGTGACGAGAACGAGCGTACCCAGGCGATCCGGCTGCGCACAGCGGAAGAAACCGTGGAAATCGGCGCCTTTCTCAGCATCGACGACAAGGCGAGCTTTGCCAAGGCCTTCGGTTCGGCACTGCGCCGCGCGCGGCGCTAGGGATTCAGGCATCGTCAAAAGCGGGTCGCTCCGTGTTGCCCGCAGCACTAGGCAGAGGCTGGTTTCTTGTTCCGACGGTGCTGAAATGAACCAGCTGGCGACGCTTTCCCCTGCCGAAGACTACGACATCGTCCGCCTCGCCATTCAGCAGCTATCCTCAGGCGGCGAGACAGCCGATGTCAGCAGCCTCGCCCGTTCGCTCGGGCTCAGCGAGCGGCAACTGACGGACCTGTTCCGCCGCTGGTGCGGGCTCAGCCCCAAGAGCTTTGCCCAGGCAGTGGCGCTCGACCATGCCAAGGCTTTGCTGCGCGCCAATGCCAATGTGCTGGACACCGCCTATGAAGTGGGCCTGTCGGGGCCATCGCGCCTCCACGACCTGTTCGTGACCTATGAGGCGATGCCGCCGGGTGCGTTCCGCACAGGCGGAGCCGGCATCGACATGGTGTGGGGCGCCGCACCCTCGCCCTTCGGCACGGCGGTGGCGACCGCCACCGAATATGGACTGTCGGGGCTAGGCTTCGCCGATGCGGACACCTCGGTGGAGCAGGCCTTCGAGGACCTCGCGCGGCGCTGGCCCAACGCCCGCTTCCGCCGCGACGATGCCCGCGTCGCCCCCGTCATTGCCCATGTATTCGACCCCAGCCGCTGGTCGGCGGAGCGGCCCGTCAGGGTGGTGCTGATCGGTACCGACTTCGAGGTTCGGGTGTGGGAGACGCTCTTGAAAATTCCCGTGGGTCAGGCCACCACCTACCGGCAGGTGGCGAGCCATATCGGCCGCTCGACCGCCAGCCGCGCGGTGGGCGCCGCCGTGGGCAAGAACCCCATCAGCTTCGTGGTGCCCTGCCACCGGGTAGTCGGTACATCCGGCGCGCTCACCGGCTATCATTGGGGCGTACCGCGGAAACGGGCGATCCTGGGGTGGGAGGCAGGGGTGATCTCCGCCGCCCACTGAGGGCGCTCCTGTTCCACGTGAATCCCGCCCGCCGGAACCAAAGCGCGGTTCATCGCCTTAGCCCGAGGCGAGGAGAGGGCATGGCCGAAGGCACGCGACCCATCATTATCGGCGTATTCGTGGCGGCGGCGTTGTTCCTCGCGTGGCAGGTCTCGACCATCCTTCTGCTGATGTTTGCCGGGATCCTGATCGCCACGCTGCTCGACGCGATCGTGCACGCTATCCGCAAGGTGGCGCCGCTGCCCCGCCCTGTTCTGGTGGTGAGTGTCGCCTTCTGCATCTTTGCGCTGGTGGTTGTCGGGCTGAGCATGGGTGGCGCCAGCCTCAGCCAGAGTATCAATCAGCTCTGGGGCATGGTCACCGATCAGGCAAACCGACTGTATGATCAATGGCGGGAGATGCAGATCGGCAACGGCACCGTCGAAGAAGGGGAGGAGGGCTCCTTGCTCTCAACCCTTCTGCCCGGTGCGTCGGAACTGTTCAGCCAGGCTGGCTCGCTGTTCAATCTGACGGTGGGGATCGCGAGCAATTTCGTCATCATCACCTTCCTTGGCTTGTTCTTCGCGCTGAACCCGGCCGGCTATCGGGACGGTTTCCTGCTGCTGCTGCCGCGAGCCCAGCGCAAGCGCCTGCGGGCGGCCTTCTCCGCTACGGGGGAGGCCCTGCGGGGCTGGCTGGTGACTCAGGTCGCCATGATGGTGGTGATCGGAACATTGGTGTTCCTGCTGCTGACGGCGCTGGGTGTGCCCAATGCCGGCCTGCTGGGAGTGCTGGCGGGGCTACTGAACTTCGTGCCGTTTCTCGGGCCGATCATCTCGGCAGTGCCGGTCATGCTGACACTTGCCGCCGAAGACATGACGACGCTGGTGCTCGGCGCCGCCGGCCTGCTGCTGATCCAGAACCTGGAGGGTTACATCCTGACCCCGATGCTGCAGCAGCGGATCATCCATCTGCCACCGGCCTGGTCACTCGCTGTCATGGCGGTGATGGGGACGCTGTTCGGGCCTCTGGGCATCGCACTGGCGACGCCGATCTTCGCCGTCGCCCGCACGCTCACCAACGAACTCTATATCGACCCGCGCGAGGAGGACGAAGCAGCCCCGCTCGATGTGGATCAGAGCACGACCTTCTCGGCCAGCGAACCATCCGAGCCGATCCTGTAGACGGTCGGCTCGCCGGTGGCGATTTCCCGCGCCAGGATCTGATCGGAGGTCAGGCCCTCGATCGCCATCACCAGCGCCCGCAGCGAGTTGCCGTGGGCGGCCACCAGCACGGTCTTCCCCGCCTTCAACGCAGGAAGGATCTCGCGCTCGTAGTAGGGCAGCGTCCGGGCCGCGGTGTCCTTGAGCGATTCGCCGCCCGGCGGGGGCACGTCATAGGACCGGCGCCAGACATGAACCTGCTCCTCGCCCCATCTGGCGCGCGCGTCATCCTTGTTGAGGCCGGCAAGGTCACCATAGTCGCGCTCGTTTAGCGCCGTGTGGCGCACGATGGTGACGTCGACGATGCCCATCTCCTCGAGCATCAGGTCGAGCGTGTGCTGCGCACGGCGGAGCGCCGAGGTGTAGTAGAGATCCGGCACGATGCCGGCCGCCTTGAGCTTCTTGCCGGTGGCTCGGGCTTCCTCGATGCCCTTCTCGGTCAGGTCCGGGTTGCGCCAGCCGGTGAACAGGTTCTTGAGGTTCCACTCGCTCT
>JAEZFJ010000272.1 GCA_023437755.1 Pseudomonadota bacterium | reverse complement strand
ATGGGAAAGTTGGTCTCTGGCAGGAACAGCGTCGAGGAATAGTCGGTCTCGGCGCTCACGGCGGTATCGGTCATCGCACGGCAATCGGGATGGGGGAGGTTGGCGGCCTTTTAGCAAGGCAAGGCGAATGGGGCAAAGGGTTTGGGACAGCCGTGTCCCTAGTCGAAGAATCCCAGCCTGGCATCGAGGTCCGTCAGCGGGCGGGCGGCGGCGAGGGCCTCGCGGGCCTTGCGGCTGTCGCGGTCCATGGCGGCAATCAGCGCTTCGAGGCCGGAGAACACTTCCTGGCCGCGGATGTGGGCGACGAGGGCCACCTCGATGGTGTGGCCGTAGATGTCCTCGTCGAAATCGAACAGGTGCGTCTCGAAGGGCGGGCGCTGGTTGTCGAACATCGGCTTGCCATAGGCCGCAACGCCACTGAACAGTCGCTCCCCAAGGCGGGCGCGGACGGCGTAGATACCCTGGGCCAGGAGGAAGCCGGTGGGGGTCATGGTGTTGGCGGTGGGGTAGCCGAGTTCCCTGCCCCGCTGGTCGCCCTTGACCACGCAGCCGGTGAAGAACCAGTGGTAGCCAAGCAGCCGGTTGGCGGCGGTGACGGCGCCTTCCGACAGGGCGGCGCGGATGCGCGAGGAACTGATCGGCTCGTCGCCCTCGTCCATCAGGTTGAGGGTTTCGACGGCAAAGCCATGCGCCTCGCCGGCAGCCTTGAGGAAGGTGGGCGTGCCGCGGCGCTGGCGGCCGAAGTGGAAGTCGGCGCCGACGATCACCCCGGTCGCGCCCAGCGCCTCGACCAGAAAACCCTGGACGAAGTCCTCGGCCTCGATCTGGGAAAGGGCGCGGTCGAAATGGAGCACCGCGGCGGCATCGAGGCCGAACGCCTCAGCCAGACGCGCCTTGGCGGTGCCATCGGTCAGCCGGAACATGAAGGGAGCCGGAGCGAACACGTCGCGCGGGTGCGGCTCGAAGGTCAGCATCAGCGCCGGCACGCCGGCGGCACGCGCCCGCTCCAGGAGCGTCGCGAGGACCGTCTGGTGGCCACGATGGACCCCGTCGAAATTGCCGATGGCGACATAGGCACCGCGCAGCGAGGGGGGGACGCTGTCGAGAGAATCAAGCCGCAGAAAGGCCATCGCTTACCACGCCAGCCGCGGCAGGAATCCGGCAACCCGGGCACGGCTCGGCGCCACGAGGTCGGCGATGGCGTACGGATCGGGGTGGCCGAAGGCATCGAGTTCGGCCGCATGGATGGAGCCGGTGACGAACAGCAGGTCGACGCCGAACTGGGCGGCACCGGTCGCGTCGGTACGCACGCTGTCGCCGATCGCCAGCACGCGCGCCTTGTCGATCGGGCGACCGGCGGCTTCCTCGGCCAGGCGGAAGGCTTCCTCGTAGATCGGCTGGTAGGGCTTGCCCGCCATCAGCACCATGCCGCCCATGGCGGCATAGAGGTCGCCCAGCGAGCCGCCGCAATAGATGATCTTGTCGCCGTGCTCGACCACGCGGTCGGGATTGGCGCAGATCATCGGCAGCCGCCGCGACAGCCAGTATTTTGCCCGTTCGCGATACATTTCGGGATGGTCTTCGTCGGTATCGAGATCGGTCACCACCACCGCCTCGGCCTCTTCCGGGCCGGTACGGCGGACGTCGAGACCCTCATAGAGGGAGTCGTCCTCGGTCGGCGGGCCGACATGGTGGATGGCCTTGCCCCGGTATTTGGCGATCATGGCGCGGGTGGCGTCGCCGGATGAGACGATGGCGTCATAGGCATCCCGGCCAACACCGAGCCGGTCGAGCATGGCGACGATGGGACCGGAGGGACGCGGCGCGTTGGTGATGAACACGACCCTGCCACCCGCCTTGCGGTATTCGACCAGCGCCTCGACGGCGCTCGGAAAGGCGGAAACCCCGTTGTGTACCACGCCCCACACATCACTCAGCACGGCATCGTAGCGGCCCGCAAGATCGGAAAGTCCGTCGATTTCTGGCAGAGGTGCGGTCATGGCTCGGGTCCAGGGGAAGGTGGCCCTGTATGTGGCAGCTTGCCGCTGCCGATCAAGTCCAAACCGACCGCCGCCGCCTCAGCCCTCCACCCGGCGCAATTGCTGGGTGATGGTCGCTCCCGCCGCTTCGGAGGCGAGATCGGACCGGATGGGGCCAGGCGAGCCGACATGCGGCCCCTGCGCCAGGGTGATACCGGCATCGAGCAGTTCGACGATCTGGCGCTCGCTGGTGATGCCGCTGGCAAGCAGCACCACACCGGACCGAGCAACGTAGCTGGCAATGTCGGTGGCGTGGAAATCGGTGAAGGTTTCGGGCGTCTCTATGAAGCGCGTGGCATCGATCCGCAGCGAACGCACGCCCTGGGCGGCAAGCTCGGCGACATCCATGCGCAGGCCGGTGACGCCCGACAGGGAGAAGCTTGCGCCCTTCTTGACCAGCGCATCGGTCAGCGCCCGCTCGCCGGTGGTCAGTTCACTCCATTGGGCATGGGGCACCAGGAAGGTGAAGCTGGGCGCAACGGCCCGGTTGGCCTCGACGCTGGCGGCCAGTTGTTCGGCGGCGACCTGGTCGTCGAGGGTCGCGCGAGACAGCGGAATATAGAGGGCCAGTGGCTGGCCGTTGCTGCGGGCGCGCCTGGCGATGGTGATGGCCTCGACCATGGCCATGCCCTCGGCGCGGCGCACCAGTTCCTCGCTGCCCCGGCGCGGCATGAAGTCGGCGCTGTCTACCAGTTCGCCATTGCCGAGCATCAGCCTGGGGACCAGGTCGAAGCCGTGGGATCGACGCTGCGGCAGCGTCACCACGGGCTGGACATGGAACAGCAGGCGGTTTTCCGCCATCGCCTGCCGCAGCGCATCGGCGGAGATGCGCGGCTCCGGTTGCGCGGTGAAGGACGGTGCTGGCGGTGGGGTGATGTGCCGGCTGCCTGCCGGAGCGGGCCTGGTGGGCACCCGGTCCTCGATCTCGGCTACCGCTTCCGCCACCTGGCGGATGACGGTGCCGAGCACCGAGATATCCGCTTCCATGCCCTCGAGGCGCTGGCCGGCATTGAGATCGGTCAGGGCGTTGATGCGCTGGCCGAGCACCGCCCCGGCCTGGGCATCGGTCGCGAGCAGGCGCGACAGATCCTCGATGGCGCGCTCCAGCCGGTTCTCGGCGCGGACCCGCAGGCGGCGCTCCATCAGCACCACCGCCGCACAGCCGAAAACGATGGCCGCCAGAATCGCTTCGGTGGGCGTAAAGGCGAGGCCGAAATAGGCGGTGGCGCCTACAGCGAGCGCGGCAAGGCCGATGAGGGTGTAAACCAGTGCCTGCACGAGGTGTGTCGCTGCCTTTCGCGTCGCGTGGAATCGGCTCCTGTTCATATCACCGCGGGGCGGGCGTGCCAAAGCGAGCCGGCGAGCGGAACGGATTATTTACCCTAACGGAATGACAATCGCTGCGGACACAACACCGGACGGCCGCATGGGCGGCGCCAGCCGGGGCACCAAAGAGGGCATGGACCGCATGGCAAGGCAGACGGGTATCGCTGAAGAAGCTGTCGGAGCCGGCCTGCTGGTGGTCGATGCCGACGCGGCGCATGCCCGCGCCCTCGCCGAAGTCCTGCGGGCCCTGTCGATCTACCCAACCATCGCGACCGCGCGCAATGGTCGCGAGGCCCTGGAGATCCTGCGCCGTGATCGCTGCGAGATCGTGCTCACCGACCTCGCCAGCCTTTCCGACATTGCCGCCTCGGGCGAAGACGCTGTTGCGCGGCTGGTCAGGGTAGCCGACGGGGCGCTGGTGATCGCCCTGGCGGAAGGCGATTCGGTTTCGGCTGCGGTGGGGGCGATGCGCGCCGGAGCCCACGATTACCTCGCCAAGCCGGTGAATGGAGAACTGCTGCGGACGCGGCTGCGGGACCTTTGGCAGCGGCACGGCCGTGGACCGCGGCCGAGCGTGGCGCCCTCGAGCCCGGCTCCTGCAGGGCCTGACTTCGGCGGCTTCGTCGGCCGGTCGAGTGCCATGCAGGTGGTTTACGAACAGATCGGCCGGGTCGCCGGGTCTTCAGCTCCGGTGTTCATCACCGGCGAGAGCGGCACCGGCAAGGATGTGTGCGCCGAGGCGCTTCACGCCCATGGGCCGCGCGCCGGCAAGCGCCTTGTCGCAGTGAACTGCGCCGCTATTCCGCGCGACCTGATGGAAAGCGAATTGTTCGGCGTGGCCCGCGGCGCCTTCACCGGCGCCCACGAGGACCGCAAGGGCGCGGCGGAACTGGCCGATGGCGGCACGCTGTTTCTCGACGAGATCGGCGAGATGGACCTGTCGCTGCAATCGAAGCTGCTGCGCTTCCTGCAGACGGGGACGCTGAGCCGGCTCGGGGAGTCGGGAACGCGCAAGGTCGATGTGCGGGTGATCTGCGCCACCAATCGCAATCCCATGCAGTTGATCCAGGAGCGCAAGTTCCGCGAGGACCTGTTCTATCGCCTCCATGTGCTGCCGATCCACCTGCCGCCGCTGCGGCAGCGCCCGAGCGACGTCCTGCCCCTGGCGCGGTATTTCCTCACCCATTATGCGCGCGAGGAGCACAAGAGCTTCGCCGGCTTCTCGCGGGAGGCCGAGGCGCGGCTGAGCGCTGCGGAATGGCCCGGCAATGTGCGGCAACTGCAGAACCTGGTGCGGCGGCTGGTGGTGATGTTCGATGGCCGGGAGATCGGGCACGACATGCTCGACATCGCCGACATCGAATCGCGCCGACCGGTCGGTGGCGGGGCACCGGCACCGAACGTGTCCCGGCGCGCGGTGCAGCCGATGTGGCAGCAGGAACAGCGCATCATCGAGGAGGCCATTGCGGCCTTTGGGGGCAACATTTCCCTGGCGGCCGCAGCCCTCGAAATCAGCCCGTCCACCATCTACCGCAAGCGCCAGAGCTGGGCAGAAATGGCGATGGCCGGGTAACAGGCGCTGCTGACAGCGGCTGACGCCAGCCGGCCCTAGACAGCGAGCTCCAAACAAGGAGCACGCCCGTGGCCCGAATTCTCGGATACATCGCCGCCAGCCTCGACGGCTTCATCGTCGACCAGAACGGCAGCCTCGACTGGCTGTTCAAGTATGACGACATGGACCTCGGCGAGCACGACTACCGCACCTTCATCAAGCGCATC
>JAEZFJ010000034.1 GCA_023437755.1 Pseudomonadota bacterium | reverse complement strand
ATCGAGTAGAGGGTGGTTCCGGATGCGATGCCGAAAGCGGCTCCGATCGCCTTCGGCGGGAGTACGCGGCCCCGGTTGAGGACGTCGTAGTGAAGACGCTGATCGAAGGTCAGAACGTCCTGTATATGGCCGAAGAGCCGCAGCATCTTGGCGTTACTCGTCGCTGCCCTCCCGAAGGTACCGCCCCCGCGGCGCCGTTCCAGAAGGTGGGTCGAGACGAGTTGGTCGATCGCGCGCCTGATGGTGATCCTGCTCACCTCGTACTGCCGACAGAGTGACTCTTCCGTCGGGATGGGCTCACCTTGCTTGAACTCCCCGTTGCGAATCCGTTCGGTCAGGTTCGCGAGGACTTGTGCATACAGCGGAGCGGCGCTGTTCGGGTCGGTGCCGGGTGCCGAGGTCTCTCGGTTCATGTTTTCCTGTCGAGTCGTAGTGCCGGAGATTAGCCGCGACGGACGTTCGGCGCTACCAGATTGACTTTGTTATGACATCATAATATAGTCGCGCCCGGATGGGGATGGAGCGTTCATGAGCCACGAACTTCAGAGCCGTGCGGTTGCGCTGGCGCTGGCAAGCCTGGGTCTGTGGGCATGCCAGATGGCATGGAACATGGGCGTCTGGTCGGACGGTCTGCCGGGTGCCGGCCTGGTTCCGTTCGCGGCGGCTGCGATGCTGTGCATCTTCTCGCTGCTTGCCGCCGTAGCGCCGCCTGTGCCTGCGGAAGAGGGCGAGTTCAACTGGGTCAGGTTCGGCGTCTATCTGTTGGCTGCCGCGATGTTCTGCACGCTGCCTGGCGTGATCGGGTCGATGGCGTGCTTTTCGATGGGTCTGCTGCTGCTCTTCCATAGGGCCGAGAACGTGCCTCTTGGTGCCAGCGTGTTCTGGGCGATCGTCCTGGGGGGCGGTGCTGCGGCATTCTTCCGTCTGGTGCTGGACGTCCCGGTGCCGGATCCAATCCTAGACTTCTTCCTCGGTTACTAGCGGCACATGGGGGCAGTCGACGGATTGCTGATCGGGCTCGCCCACGCGTTCCTGCCGGTCAATCTCCTCTTCTGTCTGCTCGGCGTGACGCTCGGCACCGCGGTGGGCGTGCTGCCTGGCCTGGGGCCCACCGCGACGATCTCCCTGTTGTTGCCGGCCACGTTTCACATGGAGCCAGCCACGGCCATCATCATGCTGGCCGGGATCTACTACGGCGCCATGTATGGCGGCTCCATCACGTCCATCCTGATCAAGGTGCCGGGTGAAGCAGCTGCCATCATCACCTGCATCGATGGCTACGAGATGGCTCGCAACGGCCGCCCGGGTCCTGCACTAGGCCTGGCGGCGTTCGCCTCGTTCTTTGCGGGCATCTTCGCCGCCGCGGCCATGCTGGTGGTGGGGCCTGCCCTTGCGAAGGTCGCCTACCGCTTCGGCCCGGTCGAAACCGCATCCCTGGTGATCCTGGGCCTGGTGCTGGTCGTGGTGGTGTCCAAGGCATCGTCGGTCCGCTCGATGGCCATGATCGCACTTGGAATCCTGCTTGCCATGGTGGGGCAGGACTTCGTGAGCGGCGAGGAGCGCTTCACCTTTCAGATTCCCACCCTGCTGGACGGCTTCGGGATTGCGATCCTGGCGATAGGTCTGTTCGGGGTCTCGGAGATCCTGATGCTGGCTGCCCGGGACGAAAGTCGCTCGGACGCGATTCCGACGCCGAGAACGCTGCGCGCGCTTCTGCCGAACCGTAAGGACTGGGCAGAAGCGTGGGCACCCATCTCGCGCGGCTCCGTGATCGGCTTCGTCCTGGGCCTGCTTCCGGGAGCCGGTGCGCTGGTCTCCTCGTTCGCGTCCTACGTGGTCGAGAAGAAGCTCGCCGCCCGCCCGGAGCGCTTCGGCAAAGGCGCCGTGGCAGGACTGGCGGGCCCGGAGGCGGCGAACAACGCGTCCGCGCAAAGCGCGTTCATACCATTGCTGAGCCTCGGGATTCCGCCCAACGCGGTCCTGGGAGTGGTGCTCGGCGCCTTGATGATCCAGGGCGTCGCGCCGGGTCCCAAGCTGATCGTCGAGCGTCCCGATGTCTTCTGGGGCGTGATCGCGAGCATGGTCGTCGGGAACTTCATGCTGGTGGTGCTGAACGTCCCGATGGTTCGCGTCTTCGTATCGCTGCTCGCCGTGCCTCGGCGCTACCTGGTCCCCAGCATCCTGTTGTTCTGCGCGCTGGGTGCGTACAGCATCAACAACAGCCTCGTGGACGTGACCGTGGCGATGGCGACCGGAGTGCTCGGCTTCATCCTGAGGCGCACCGGCTTCGACCCCGTGCCGCTGTTGATCGCATTCGTCCTGGGCGGAATTCTGGAGAAGGCGGTGCGCCAGGCTCTCCTGATCGGCTACGGAAGTCCGGCGATCTTCGTCGAGCGGCCGATCTCCCTTTTCCTGCTCGTCATCGCGCTGGCGATTCTGTTGTTGCCGCTGGCGCGCCCGCTGTTCAACAGATTCGTCGCCAGGCAGATGCTTAACTGAGGAGACTGTCTTGAAGCTGCAAATCCTGATCCGAACCATCGCCGCCGGTGCGGCCTGCCTGCTGCTCAGCGGCCCGCTGCTTGCGCAGGCCTATCCTTCGAAGCCGATCAAGCTGATCGTTCCCTACAACCCGGGGGGAAGCAGCGACCTGA
>JAEZFJ010000021.1 GCA_023437755.1 Pseudomonadota bacterium | reverse complement strand
GAACCGGAGTTCCGCGCCTTCGCCGGAGACTCCACAAAGGAGCGTCAGCCTCTGCGGTAGTCAGCCGATCGAGAGGTGCCCGAGGGAGGGGGCTGGGCACCAATCGTCCACCACCACGAGACGCGGCGGTTCAGCCCGTAAACGGAGGCCGTGGGCAAGAGTTCCGATTTGTGAACGGGAGCGATGATCCGCCCTAGAGGTCGAACGGCGCCGCCATTGCCTGCACCGCCCTGATCGCCGCCGAAGCGCGGTTTTCCACCCCGAGCTTGGCATAGACCTGCTCCAGATGCTTGTTCACGGTGCGGGGGCTGAGCCCGAGAATATCGCCGATGTCGCGGTTGGACTTGCCGCGCGAAATCCACACCAGCACCTCGCTCTCGCGCTGGGTCAGCCCGAACTGCTGGCGCAATGCCTCCTCCTACCCCGCCTCCGGCTGGCCAGCGAGGCGGAACAGGTATTCGTCGCCACCTACGGCGCCGAGATAACTGAAGTGAAGGCCGGCGCCGGCCGCAGCGACATCGAAACCCTCGCCCTGCCCGCCCGCGTGCCAGAGGGCAAAGCTGCGGCTCATCTCCGCCTCCACGCCCTCCCCTAACCCCGAGCGCTCCAGCAGCCGATTGGCCTGCGGTGTCGACCACAGCACCGCGCCATCGGCTCCGAAGGCAACGAGGTGCCGCCCCGCCGCATCGAGGGCGATCCGCGCACTCTGCGCCCGCCGCGCATTAGCCAGGTGGACGCGGATGCGCGCCCGGAGCTCATCGACATTGATCGGCTTCGACAGGTAGTCCACCCCGCCGCTTTCGAGCGCATGGACGATGTGCTCGGTTTCGGTGAGGCCGGTCATGAAGATCACCGGCACGTGGGTGAGCTGTGGCATCGCCTTGAGCCGCCGGCAGGTCTCGAAGCCGTCGAGCCCGGGCATCACCGCATCCATCAGCACCACGTCAGGCGCCACCCTCTGTGCAATGCCGAGCGCCGCCTCGCCGCTGCGCGCCACCAGCACCGTCACCCCCGCCTGCTCCAGTGCGGATGTGAGGAACCCCAGCGCCTCCGGCGAGTCATCGACCAGCAGGACAATGTCCTGCTCCTGTTCAATCCGGCTCATGACCAACCCGCTCCAGCACCTCGGCATAGCCGTCGAAATCGAAGGCGTCGACATGCCGCCGCAGCGCCTGCACCAGCGGCAGGTTGTCCGGGTCCCCCGCCAGTTCCGTCAGCTTCGCGTCGATGCCCCGGACATGCCCGATCTGCCCGAGATTGGCGAGATCGCGCAAGTGCTCCGGGCCCGGTGAGCGAATTCGGCCGATAGCCGAATGCTCGGCCGCATCCTCCGCCGCATCCTCCGCATAGTCCCACTCGATGCCGACCAGGACGCCGAGTTTGTCGAGCACCTGCTTGAGGTCGAACGGCTTGGCCAGCGTGTCGGTGTGCCCCGCATCGCTGCTCTGTCCCGCGCCGTCGCCGATATTGGCCGACAGCATCACGATGGGCTGCGCCGCCCCGCGGTCGCGCAGCAGGGTCACCAGCTCCCAGCCGCTCATCCCCGGCATGCGGATGTCGACAAAGAAGACGTCGGGGCTGACCAGGTCCACCATCTCGAGGCAGTTCGATCCGTCAACGGCCGTCATCACCGTGAAGCCGAGCGGCGACAGCAGCTCGCGCATCAGGTCACGATGCTCGGCATTGTCGTCGACCACCATGACCGTGCGGCGCGACCCGCGATACCCGGTGATCCGGCGCAGGTCGGCGGTATCGGCGCGCGGGCGCTCGACCTTGGCCAGCATCAGCCGGGCGGTGAAGCGCGTCCCCTGCCCGACGGTGCTGGTCACCGTGATCTCCCCGCCCAGGGTCTCGGTCAACAGCTTGGTGATGGTCAGCCCCAGCCCCAGCCCCGGCGTGAACCGGTTCTTCTCTGCCTCGCCGCGCACGAACGGCTCGAAAATGTGCGGCAGGTCCTCTGCCGAAATACCGCTGCCGCTGTCCTCGACGGTGAAGGTGGCGACCTGCATGCGGTACCCCACATCGAAGCGCACATGGCCGGCCGCAGTGAACTTGATGGCGTTGGACAGGAGGTTCACCAGGATCTGCCGCAAGCGCTTCTCGTCGGTCCGCACGAACCGCGGCAGCGCTTCGGCCCGGGCGTGACGGAATTCCAGCCCCTTCGCGGCCGCCTGCAGGCGGAACATGTCGACGATCTGGTCGAGAAAGTCCTGGATGTTGATCTCGTTGGAATATACGTGCAGCCGCCCCGCCTCGATCTTGGAGATGTCGAGCAGCCCGTCGATCAGGCCCGACAGGTGCTCGGCGCTGCGGCGGATCACCTGCACCGAGCCGCGCCGGTTTTCCGGCAGGCTGGCATCGCGCTCGAGGATTTGCGCATAGCCCATCACGGCGTTCAGCGGCGTCCGCAGTTCGTGGCTGAGCCCCACCACGTAGCGGGACTTTGCATGGTTGGCTGCCTCCGCCTTCTCCTTCGCCCGCTGCAGTTCCGCATCGGTTTTCCCATGCGCCTCGATTTCCTTTAGCAGCAGCGTGTTCTGCCG
>JAEZFJ010000001.1 GCA_023437755.1 Pseudomonadota bacterium | reverse complement strand
TCACCTAGGGAGTAGAGACCACCATGAAATTCTTGAAGTCTGCTGCGGGCGCCGCAGCAGCGATTGGGCTTGTCGTGGGCGCCAGCCTGCCCGCCGCTGCCCAGAAGGAAGTCAAGCTCGGCATCATCTACGACTACACCGGCCCATTCGCCGGTGGCGGCTCGCTGCCAGCTGCGATCGCGACCAAGATCGCGGTCGACATGATCAACGAGCGCGGCGGCGTCGAAGGACACAAGATCGTCGCGACGTATGCCGATGCCCAGTCGAAAACCGACGTCGCGATCAACGAGGCCGAGCGACTGCTGAACGAAGTCAAGGTCGACGTGCTGATGGGCGTCTTCTCGTCCGCGCACTGCGTACCCATGGCTGCCAAGGTCGACGCCGCCAAGAAGTTCATGTGGGCCAACGTCTGCGTCGCGTCGGCGGTGCTGAAGGACAAGAAGCTTCAGTACGTTTTCCGCTCGCAGGTCCATTCTGACCAGTTCGGCGCGGCGTCGTGCGACTTCATCGCAGAAAATGCCAAGACGAAGCTGAAAAAGGATCCTAAGGACATCAAAGTCGCGATCCTCTACGAGGATGGTCCGTATGGCACCGGCGTTGCTTCTGGTAACGAGGCCAGGTGCAAGGAACTTGGCATCCAGATCGCGCACAAGGAAGGCTACGCAGCAACGTCGACCGATCTTTCTGCGCTGGTGACCAAGCTTCGCCGCGCGCGGCCGGATGTCATCCTTCACACGGGCTACAACCCGGACATCACGCTCTTCCTGCGTCAGTCGAAGGAAGCCGGCCTGAAGTTCGACGCCCTGATCGGCCACGGCGCAGGCTACGGCCAGATCGACAAGCTGATCGAGACCTTCAAGGGCGACGTGAACTACTTCTACAACGTCGATCCGGTCGCCGCCCAGCTCCTCGACCCGAAGACGCTCGCGTCGGGAATGGGCGATGTAACCGCTGAAATGGTCAAGCGCTACAAGGCCGAGACTAAAGTCAGCGAGGTCCCGCCGCACGCCTCCATGGGCTTCAATCAGCAGTGGATCTTCCTGACCGACGTGCTGCCCCGCGCCATCAAGAAGCACGGCGGCTTCGACCCGGAAGCGCTCCGCAAAGCGGCGCTCGAGACCGATATTCCGGATGGCGGCACAATCCAGGGCTATGGCGTCAAGTTCTTCCCGCCCGGCCATCAGATGTCGGGCCAGAACGAGCGCTCCAGCCCGGTCGTCATGCAGTACATCGACGGCGTGACGAAGATCGCCTGGCCGTCGAACTTGAAAACCGTCGATCCGGTGCTGCCCTTCCCAAAGGGCCACGCCTACGCGCGCTGATCCGACGCATTAGTGCCTCATCGCTGTCGCCAGCTCAACCAGCGGCAGCGATCAGGCATCCTTTTGCCCACGCCTTCACTCTCGGCAGATTGAGCGGCACCCGCGGATGGCGATGCTCAAAGTAGATGGTCTAACCAAGCAGTTCGGCGGATTCACCGCCGTAAGCAACGTATCGTTCGATGTCGCGGAAGGAGAAATCCTCGGCCTCATCGGGCCGAACGGATCGGGCAAGAGCACGACCTTCAACTGCATTGCCGGCATGTATACGCCGACCACTGGCAGCGTGAAGTTCGAGGGCGGCGAGATCGGCGGCCTGAAGGCGAACCAAGTTTGCCACAAGGGGATAGCGCGGACATTCCAAATACCGCGTCCCTTTCGCAATCTTTCGCTTCTCGAGAACGTCGCGCTCTCCGCACACTTCGGCTCCAACGCGCACCTATCGCGCGCGCAATGCTGGGCCAAGGCCGAGGAGTCGCTCGCCATGGTCGGCCTGCCGACGGATGCCGTTACATCAACGGATGGTCTTGGGGCGGCGTCTCTGAAAAAGCTCGAGCTTGCCCGCGCGCTCGCAACCGGCCCACGCCTCCTGCTCGCCGATGAAAGCCTCAACGGCCTCGATCACGGCGAGATGGATCAGGCCGCGGACATGCTGGAGCGCATCCGCAAGGAAAAGGGCATCACCATCGTGTGGGTCGAGCACATCATGGGCGTACTGATGCGTGTCGTCGACCGTGTCGTCGTGCTCGACCATGGCGAGAAAATCTTCGACGGCAAGCCCGCCGATGCGCAAACGGACAAGCGCGTCGTCGAGGTGTACCTCGGCGAAACGGGACACTAGGGCGAGCTCAAATGCTGGACCTCAAGAACGTCGATGCTGGCTACGGAGCATTCCAGGCCCTGTTCGGCATCTCGATGCAAGTCAACGCAGGCGAAGCGGTCGCCGTTATCGGGGCCAACGGTGCCGGCAAGACCACGCTCATGCGTGTCATCTCGGGGATGCTGCCTGCATCCGCGGGCGCCATGACCATGGAAGGCACGGATCTGCGCACGACGCCGCCACACAAAATCATCGAACTCGGGATCGCCCATGTTCCCGAAAATCGGCGACTGTTTCCGCGGCTTTCGGTCGAGGACAATCTCCGCCTCGGCGCCTTCATCCCGTCTGCGCGCGCCGATTTCGCCGATCGTCTCGCCTACGTGTACGACCTCTTTCCTCGCCTCAAGGAGCGTCGCGCACAGCTCGCGGGCACCATGTCGGGCGGCGAGCAGCAAATGTGCGCCATCGCGCGCGCCCTCATGAGCAAGCCGAAGCTCGTGCTGCTCGACGAGCCGTCGATGGGCCTCGCGCCGGTCATCGTCCAGCAGGTGTTCGAGCTCGTCCGGCGCATCCGCTCCGAGGGCTATACGGTCCTGATCGTGGAGCAGAACGTCTCGCAGGTTCTGAAGGTCGCCGATCGCGCCTACCTCCTCGAGGTTGGCCGCATCGTGCAGTCCGGCAGCTCTGCCGAGCTCGCCTCGAGCGACGACATTCGCAAGGCGTACATGGGAATTTGATGCCCGCGCAGGGCACGTGACGGGGTTGGCGGCCGGTACTGGATACGGGCCGCGAGGGGAGAAGCGAATGTTCGGGTTTTTCTCAAGTCTCGATTGCTCGCTCGACATCTTCTTTGTCGAAGCGCTGCTCAATGGTGTGCTGCTGGCCGGATTGCTCGCTCTCCTGGCGCTCGGGCTCAACCTCATTTTCGGCGTCATCGACGTCGTGTGGATCTGCTACGCCGAGCTCGTGATGGTCGGCATGTACGCGATCTTCTTCTTCGTTCAGCAGATGGGCGTGCCTTTACCGCTCGCATTTCTGATGGGCATCGGTCTCGTCGCCTGCGCGGGAGCGATCCTGCATTATCTCGTCATTCGACCCGTGCTCGACCAACCGCCTATCAACCAGCTCCTCGTGACGGGCGGCGTCCTGTTTCTCCTCCAAGCCGCGGCGACGATGGCGTTCGGCATCGAGTTCCGCAACCTCGGCATTCGGCTCGGCTCGGTGAATTTCGGCGACATGAGCTTCGCCTGGAGCCGCATCATCACGTTCGCCGTCGCGCTCGGGGCGATGATCCTGCTCTGGCAGTTCCTCACGCGTACCTACATCGGCACGGCGATCCGCGCGATCTCGCAGGACCGCCAGATCATGCCGCTCATGGGAGTCGACCAGAAGAAGGTCTATCTCGCAACTTCGGCGATCGGCGGCGGTCTTGCCGGCCTCGCCGCGTGCTTGATGGTCCTGCAGTATGACATCTATCCGCAGATCGGCCTGCAGTTCGGCCCGCTCGTTTTCATGATCTGTGTGCTCGGCGGCCTCGGCAATATGGTCGGCGGCTTCGTCGCAGCCTTCATCATCGCCCAATTCATCACCATCGGCGGCTCGTGCGTCGCCACCGAATGGGGCTACGCGATCGCGTTCCTGTTCTTCATGCTCGTCATTTTCGTCCGGCCGCAGGGCCTGTTTGGAGCCAAGTCATGATCACCCAAAAGCACATTGCCTGGGCGATCGGGCTTGCCGTCCTGCTGGTGCTGCCGCTCATCATCAAGCAGATCTTCCCCGGGACGGATCGTTATTACTTGCACCTCGTGATCCAGATCCTGATCTGGGCATTCATCTATACGGGCTGGTCGATGATGGGCCGTTTTGGGCTCACATCCCTCGGACACGGCGCCTTCACGGGTATCGGCGCCTACGTCACCGTGATGCTCTGGAACTTCGGCGGAATCACGCCGTGGATCGGCATTCCCGTCGCCATGCTCGTGGCAACGATCGCGGGCATTCTCATCGGCTATCCGTGTTTTCGCATGCGGATCACGGGCCACTACTTCGCACTGCTGACGCTCGCCTTCACCGAATTCGTTCGCCTGTGCATCGTCGGGCTGCGCGACTGGACGGGCGGCTCGCTCGGAACGCAACCAGCGCGCTATGGCGATGGCCTGTCGCTCTACGCCTTCCAGTTCGAGCCAAACCGCACGCTTGCATACTATATCGTGCTCGCCGTCTGGCTCATCGGCCTCATCATCTGGGTGAAGGTCGACCGGAGCATGGACCGCTACGCGCTCGATGCCGCCTCGCAAGACGAGGACGCCGCCGCCTCGGTCGGCATCAACGTCACGCGCGAGAAGCTCAAGATTACGGCGCTCTCCTCGGCCATGTGCGCGTTCGGCGGCGCGATCTACGGGCAGTATCAGATGTACATCGGCCCCGATACGATCGCCGGCCTCGGCGTTTCTCTCAACATCGTCTTCGCTGTGATCGCAGGTGGAATCTGGTCGCTGTTCGGACCGACCTTCGGCGCCGTCTTCACGCAGGTACTCGCCGAGACGCTGCGCGTCGGTTTGCGCGGCTCCGAAACGCTGAGCAAGCTGCTCGGCCAGAGCGCGTTGGCGCTCGATACCTTCATCTACGGCCTGCTGCTGGTGCTCTTCATCATTTACATGCCAAAGGGCGTGATCGGTACACTCACCGAGCGCTGGAAGCGAAAATCAGGTTAGCGATCCACGCAGTCATCGGTATAAGCCAACAAAAAAAACGGCCGGGACGAACCCGGCCGCTTCGACGCAAGCTGCTCGGCTCGCGGCTCAGAGCATCCCGCAGACCGTCGCCGCGCTCGACTTGTCGACTGCCGCGCCTTCTTCGAGATTGACCGACTTCACGACACCGTCCTCGACGACCATCGAGTAGCGCCGCGAGCGAACGCCAAGGCCACGAGCAGTGAGATCGAACTCCAGGCCGATCTTCTTCGTGAAGTCCGCCGAGCCATCGGCAAGGAACAGAATCTTGTCGGCAGCGCCCGTCTCTTTCGCCCAGGCATTGAGGACGAACACGTCATTGACCGACACACAGGCGATGGCGTCGATGCCCTTGGACTTGATGTCGCCGGCCATCTGAATGAAGCCGGGCAGATGCGTGTTGTGGCAGGTCGGCGTGAAAGCGCCCGGCACCGCGAACAGGACGACCTTCTTGCCGCCGAATACATCGGCCGTCGTCATGGGCTTCGGGCCTTCCGAGCTCATCGTATTGAACGTCGCGTCCGGCAGCTTGTCACCGACCTTGATGGCCATGATGCTTAATCCTTCCCGGTTTGGATTGAACGAGCTGGCGCCGAGGCGCCGAGGCGCGGGGCACAGGGGAGCGCCGCCGTCCGCATAACCATAGCGGCTCTCGATGACGCGGCCAAGCGCCGGGCGACGTATCAGCTGCTCACCAATCCAGCGACGCACCATGGCGGAGCACGGCGTCGAGAGCCGGCACGAAGGCGTTGCCATCGCCGTGCAGCACAATTCCCGGAAGGAGGCTGAGCGGCGCGCGGCTGCCCTTGCGTCCCTGGACGATGACGCGGTGCGCTTCCGCGCCTGCACGCGGGTGGAGCGGCAGCACGCGGAGCCCTCCGAAGCGGCGACCGAGTCCGTGAAGGAGCGCACCCAAAGCATCAGCACGATGGATCACCGTTACGATGCCGTTGCTCTCGGCTGCGGTTGCGAGAAAGCGGCACCACTGGTCGAGTGCGCCATCCGCCATCTCGTGTGATGCCGCCTTGAGATCGGCCGGTGAGCGTGTTCCGCGCCCCTCGGTGAAGTAGGGCGGGTTTGCGATGACGGGCGAGAACGCGCCCGCGCTCACGCCCGTATCGGCCTCGCGAGAGCGATTGATTCCGGCGCCGCCCTTCGCAATGTCGAGTTCGACAACGCGAATGCGCGCTTCGAGCCCGTTGCGCGCAACATTCTGGCGGGCGAGCGCCGCGAGTTCAGGCTCACGCTCAACGAGAGTTACGTGCGCATC
>JAEZFJ010000465.1 GCA_023437755.1 Pseudomonadota bacterium | reverse complement strand
GGCACCGGTAGTCCGAAGAGGTTAGTTGGGCTCGCGGCCCTCCTGTTCGACAACGGCGTCGAAGAGTTCCCGCGCCTGGTCGGGACCGATCGCCTCGATGGCGACGGCCGCGATGGCGGCGAACAGTTCGGCGATTTCCTGGGGGTCGGTGATTTCGGCGTCGTCGTCGTCGGCGTCAGCGTTGATCAAGGTAAACACAGTACGCGCCTCCACAGTGAGCCACAGGTCGAGTGTGGGACGATTCCTTTACGGAACAAATAATGGGAATCAGGCCTTTGCGGGGTCCACCCCAGTGGACACGAATCCCGCCTGCCCTTACTCTTCCCCCGCTTCGAGCTGATCGAGATACGCCTCGATGGCATCGAGATCGGCCGAATAGGCCTTGGGCACGTTCCCGAACACCACCTGATGCGTCTCGTCGTCACGAAGTGCGTGACCACCAGGTTGCCCCAGCGACTTCATCTTCTCGGCCGTCAGAATGGTCAGCCCGTGCCGCGCCGCCACCCGCTTCATCCGCCGCATGCGCGACGCTTCGAATTCCTTGCGGCTCATCATCAGTCCCCGCTCAAAGGCTGCTGTGTAGCCAAGGCCTCGCCCGCTTGCAACGCGCCGCCGCTGCCTGGCCGGCATTCCATCGCGCGAAACGCATAAGGTCGGAGGGTAGCCTTCAGCAAGCCCTGCTCTATTAATCTGCTCAGGGAGGAAAGAATAATGAGAACTTTGCTGTTTGCTGCCGGTGCAGCCCTTGTCGCCAGTTCGGCCCCAGTCCTGGCGCAGGATTATCCAGTCGACACCGTGACCATGGTCGTGCCCTACGCCGCTGGCGGCGCGGGTGACACCGTCGGGCGCCTGGTGGCCGACGAGCTCGGCAAGCGCCTGGGTGTGACCTTCGTCGTCCAGAATGTGGGTGGTGCTGGCGGTACCATCGGCGCCGAGCAGGTGGCCCGAGCCGCCAATGACGGCTCCACCCTGCTGCTCGCGGGCAATGCCATCTTCACCACCGCACCCCACCTGTCGCCCGTGGGCTTCGATCCGTTCGAGGACTTTACGGCCATCGCTAACGTCAGCGAGGCGGTGCGCATGCTGGTCGCCTCGAAGTCGCTGCCTGTTGCCAACGTCGAGGAGTTCGTCGCCTACGGTAAGGAGCACCCGGGCGAGATGAACTACGGTTCGGTCGGCGTCGGCTCCACCGGCCATGTCGCCACCGTCGACATGCTGAGCAAGATGGGTATCGAGGCGGCGCACATCGCCTATGGCGGCGCCTCCGAAGTGGTCCAGGCGGTGCTGGCCGGCGATATTCAGTTCATGATGGATGCCGCGGCCATTCCGCAGGCCCGACAGGATGCGGTGACACCATTGGCGGTTCCCGGCCCGGACCGGCTGGCGGAATTCCCGGATCTGCCGGCACTCGGCGAACTCGGCTACAACAGCATCACCGGCACTGGCTGGCAGATGGTGATGGGCCCCGGCAATATGGACCCGGCACTGGTGTCTCAAATTCAGGGCGCACTGGACGAAGCCATCCAGGACCCCGCCTTCTCCGACAAGCTGACCAAGGCGGGCGTGTCGCCGCGCTTCATTCCGAGTGAAGACCTCGAGGCTGCACTGCGCAGTGACTACGAAGCCTTCGAAACGGTGCTGACCGATCTCGGCCTGAAGCAGTAACACTCTCCCCCTGCAGCGCCCGCGAACCCCTCCGGGTCGCGGGCGTTCGCTTGTCCACCATCCGGAACCGCATCGTGACCGAACTTTCCGCCGACATCGCCCGCTGGGCCCATGATTTCTCACTCGACGATGCGCCGGCCGAGGTGGTGCACAACGCCAGACTTCGCCTGCTGGACGTCGTCGGCGTGATGCTGGCGTCCGGCTCACACGAGACGGTACGCAAGGCTGTACTCGCCACCGCCGACTCAGATGCCGGCGGCGCGGGCGCTCATAGCCTCGTCGACCAGATGAAGACCTCACCGGCAGGCGCCGCCTTCATCAACGGCGTCGCCGCTGCGGTCCTTGAATATGATGACACCCATATCGCCACCAACATCCACGCCACCTGTGTCGTGGCAGCGGCAAGCCTGGCGGTGGCGCAACAAATGCGCCTGTCGGGCCGCCACTTGCTCGAGGCAGTGATAGTCGGCTCCGAGATCGTCTGCCGGCTTGGCCAGGTAGCGCCTGTCCGCATGCACGAACTCGGCTTCCACCCCACCAGCGTCTACGGTGTCTTTGCCGCCACCTATGCGGTCGCCCGGTTGCGACAGCTCTCGCGCGCGCAGGTCGTCGATGCCGTCGGCGCCGCAGGCAGCCTGTCGGGCGGCCTGATTGCTTCCTTCCAGGATGGCACCTCGACCAAAACCCTTCATGTCGGCTTTGCCGCTTCGGCGGCAGTACGCGCCGCCGCCTTGGCCCGCCACGGCATCTCCGGTCCCGTCGGCGTCTTCGACGGGCGCTTCGGCTGGTACCGCAGCTATATCCAGAACGGGGTCACCTTCAACTTCGACGCACTCACCGATGAGCTCGGCACCCGCTGGGAGAGCCTCCGCATCGCGCCCAAGCTCTACCCCTGCGCCTATACCATGATGCCGTTCATCGCCGCCGCCCTGGCGCTGCGCCAGCAGTACGAC
>JAEZFJ010000462.1 GCA_023437755.1 Pseudomonadota bacterium | reverse complement strand
GAATACTTCCAGACCAAGTCTGCGATCTTCAACGCGCTGATCGACTCCATCGACCTCAGCCAGCTGGCCACCATGGACCAGCAGGCGGCGCGCGAGGAAATCCGCGACATCGTCGCCGAGATCATCGCCCTCAAGTCGATCATCATGTCCATTTCCGAGCAGGAAGACCTGCTCGAGGACATCTGCAACGATGTGCTGGGATACGGCCCGCTCGAGCCGCTGCTGGCGCGCGACGACATCGCCGACATCATGGTGAACGGGTCGCAGAAGTGCTACATCGAGGTTGGCGGCAAGGTACGGCTGACCAATGTCCGCTTCCGCGACGATGCCCACCTGATGAACGTCTGTCAGCGCATCGTGTCCCAGGTGGGCCGCCGCGTTGATGAGTCCTCTCCGATCTGCGACGCTCGCCTGCCGGACGGCTCGCGCGTCAACGTCATCGCCCCGCCACTCGCCATCGACGGCGCGGCGCTCACAATCCGTAAGTTCAAAAAGGACAAGCTGACCCTCCAGCAGCTCGTCAAGTACGGGTCCATCTCGTCCGAGGGTGCCGAGGTTTTGCGCATACTTGGCCGCGTGCGCGCCAATGTGCTGATCTCGGGTGGCACCGGCTCCGGCAAGACCACGCTGCTCAACTGCCTTACCACCTTCATCGAGAAGGACGAGCGGGTCATCACCTGCGAAGACTCCGCCGAACTGCAGCTGCAGCAGCCGCATGTGGTACGCCTCGAAACCCGGCCGCCCAATCTCGAGGGCGAAGGCGAGATCACCATGCGCGACCTGATCAAGAACTGCCTGCGCATGCGTCCGGAACGCATCATCGTCGGCGAAGTCCGCGGACCGGAGTCGTTCGACCTGCTGCAGGCGATGAACACCGGCCACGACGGCTCCATGGGCACGCTCCACGCCAACTCGCCGCGCGAGGCGCTGAGCCGCCTCGAATCCATGATCACCATGGGCGGCTATTCCCTGCCAAGCCGCACCATCCGCGAGATGATCACCTCGTCCATCGACGTGATCGTCCAGGCGGCGCGTTTGCGCGACGGTTCGCGCCGCATTACCCACATCACTGAAATCATCGGCATGGAAGGTGACGTGATCGTCACCCAGGACATCTTCCTCTACGACATTCTCGGCGAGGATGCCGGCGGCATGCTGATCGGCCGCCACCGCTCCACCGGCATCACCAAGCCGCAGTTCGCCGAGCGCGCCCGCTATTTCAACGAAGAAGCCAATTTGGTCGAGGCGTTGGAGAAGTCCAACACCGAGCACCGCGAGCTGCTGGAGTCGTGAGACGATGACTGCGCTGCTTGTCGCCATGCTGGCAATGCTCACGGTGGGTGCCGCAGGATACGCACTGGTGCCGTCGGCTTTCGGTTCGAACCGAGCCAAGAAGCGCATGCAGCAGTTCCAGGGCGATCTGCGCGCCAACCGGATCGAGGCCAACACCACCCGAACCCGCGAGGAGCGGCGCCGGAACGTTCAGCAAGCGCTCAAGCAGCAGTCGGATGCGCTCAACCGCAAGAAGCGACTGACGCTGGGCCAACTGATCTTTCAGGCGGGGCTGGCCACGCAACCGCGAACCTTCATCCGCAATTCGGTGATCTTCGGGGCCGTGGCCTTTCTGGTTTTGATCCTGGTCCAGGTGCCCTGGCTTTTCGCTGCCGTGTTCGCCGTGGCTGCCGCTTATGTCCTGCCGCGCATGTACCTGAATTTTCGCCGCCGCCGGTATCAGGATCAGTTTCTCGATGAACTGCCCAACGCCGTGGAAGCCATCGTGCGCGGCGTCAAGACTGGCTTGCCGCTGAACGACACGGTTCGCTTGGTCGCGCGGGACGCCAAGGAGCCGGTCAAGTCGGAGTTCGCCCGCGTCATCGATCAGCAGGCGTTCGGCCTGTCTATGACCGAGGCGGTGCAGGTCCTGCTGGAGCGCGTGCCGCTGCCGGAGGTCAATTTTTTCGTCGTGGTCATCTCGGTGCAACAGCAGGCGGGCGGCAACCTGTCGGAAGCCTTGGGAAATCTCGCGCGCGTGCTGCGCAATCGCAAGAAGATGAAGCTGAAGGTAAAGGCCATGTCGTCCGAGGCCAAGGCTTCGGCGGGCATCATCGGCTCTCTCCCCTTCGTGGTGGCCACTCTGGTCAGCATCATGTCGCCCACCTATCTGCAGCCGCTGTTCACCACCCCTGTCGGTCTCGTTTGCCTCGGCGCGTCCGCATTGATGCTGGCGATGGGCGTGTTCGTGATGGTCCGCATGGTCAAGTTCGACTTCTAGGAGCGGTGGCAGGATGAACATCGAGACTCTTGTCAGCCCGCAGTTCCTGATGGCGGTCCTTGCCGCCATATCGGCTGCGGCGGTCGTCTTCACCTTCGGATCGAGCATGATGGCCCGCACCGAGATGCGCAGTCGCATCAAGCGAGTGGCGCTTGAGCGCGAGAAAATGCGCGCCGAGGAAATGGCCCGGCTGAGGGGAAACCAGCCGGGCTCCCAGGGGCGCTCGATCCGGGCACCCGCCGAAGCTCGCTCATACATGAAAACGGTGGTCGATCGGCTCGACCTCCGCAAAGCCTTCCAGGACGAGGGTACCCTCGACAAACTGGCCATGGCGGGCTACCGCGGGCAGGGGCATCTGACCACCTACTTGTTCCAGCGGTTTGCGGCACCCATAGGCATATTCGCGTTTGCCACCTTCTATCTTCTGGTCGTCACCCCCGGCGATAGGCCCGTTTACCTCAACCTGGTATATGCAATCGGCGCCGGCCTTCTGGGCGCCTACTTGCCGGTGCTCCTGCTCCGCAACACCATCAACAAGCGTCAGTCCTCCATCCGCAGGGCCTGGCCGGACACCCTCGACCTGCTGCTGCTGTGCGTTGAGGCCGGCATGTCGATGGAACACGCCTTCAAGCGCGTCACCAAGGAGATCGGCGCGCAAAGCGTTGAACTCGCGGAGGAACTGGCGCTCACCACGGCTGAGCTCTCGTTCCTGGAGGATCGCTCCCGCGCTTACGAGAACCTTGGACGCCGGACGGGCCTCGACAACGTCAAGGCCGTGATGACGGCGCTGATACAGGCTGACCGCTACGGCACTTCCGTCGGTCAGGCGCTACGCGTGATGGCAGAAGAGGGGCGCGAGGCCCGCCTGATGGAAGCCGAGAAGAAGGCATCCTCGTTGCCGCCGAAGCTGACGGTGCCGATGATCGTGTTCTTCCTGCCGGTGCTGTTCGTC
>JAEZFJ010000403.1 GCA_023437755.1 Pseudomonadota bacterium | reverse complement strand
GAACACGTCGTTGTTCTTCACCTTGTCGTCGATGAAGGCGTTGATATCGGTCATGGGAGGAGCCTTTCGTTACCGGGGTCAAGGTCCGGCTTCGCGTCACGCACTAGATAGGGCAGGACTGCGGCGCTGTCGAGATGAGCGTCGCCTGCTAGCCTTCACCGAGCCGTGCGGCAATCTGCGGACAGGCGGCACACAAGACTCACCTCGGCTTTGCCCTGGGCGGCACTGCTCCAAGCCCCGCAAGCACTTCGCCGGGAATGCTGAGATCCTGAATCACGTCGGCGTGACGGCGGAAGCCGATCAGCTCGCGCTGCACGAAATAGGCCCACACCGCCTGCTGCGCCTCGCGCAAGAGCGGGGTGCGGTCGCCGTTCCCTTCACGGAGCGCGTGAAGCGTTTTCTTAACCCGCGCTTCCGCCGCACCCATGGAGGAAGCACGTTCTGCTGCGATCTCATGGTCGAGTGCCGCCGTGCCCGCTTCGGGGCGGACCATGCGGATCAGTTCGAGCGAGTCGCGCAGGCTCATGGTCAGTCGGGCACTCCGGTCTGCAGGGCCAGGGCATGCAGTGCGCCGCCCATGTCTCCCTGCAAGGCGGCATAGACCAACTGGTGCTGCTGCACCCGGGACTTGCCGCGGAACTGCTCGGAGATCACCGTGGCCGCATAGTGATCGCCGTCACCGGCGAGGTCGCGGATTTCGATCCGGGCATCGGGAAGGGCCGTCTTGATCCGGCGTTCGATCTCGTTTGCATCCATTGCCATGTCGGCCTCCCGCAGTCTGGTTCTTGTCGCCCATAGATAGGCCAGCGCCAGTACCCCTTCAACAACCGGCTACTGCGGCGTAACAGCTTCCTCTTCGGCGGCTGCAGGTTCGGCGCCGACGCAGCATCCGGCATCGGAACTGGTCGAGAAATTGGCAATGATGAAGTCGACGAGAGGGCGAAGCTGCGCCTCGCCGGCGGTGTCGTAGAAGCAGTCGAGCGTATATCCGCGGCCGCCGTCCACCGTTTCCGTGTGCACCACGGTCAGCGGCATCCCCATGGGCGAGTCGGTGCTGGTGCCGTCATAGAACAGGGCAGGGCCGCTCTGGTACGCAACCACCGACTTGCTGCCCAGGGCAAAGCCGGGGAAGGTCTCTGTCCAGCCGGCGACGACCTCTTCATCGTTCAGCGAAGACAGCGCGGCTTCGGCGCTCCAGTCACCGTCTTCCACCGGCACGATGCTCATCGAACATTGGAGCGGTGCGTCGGGGTGGTTGACCACCACCGGGGCATCGAGCCCGCCGCTCGCCACCATCGGATCGGGGTAGATCAGCGTGTAAGGCTGGTTCTCCATCACCGAACGGCTGACGCTGACGCTTTGCGCCATCGCCAGGCCAGGAAGCACTCCCAGCAGAAGGCCGGCTGCAAGACCGAGGACGGGGTGCTGTCTCATTCGGAAGTCTCCTGAACCGACGTATCGGTCCAGAACGCTCCAAACAGCGGCGAAGGTAAGGCGGCCGCTTCGGTCAGGCCGCCTTGCCGTCCATATAGTTTGGAAACCAGCTTTCATGCGCCGCACGCAGTTCTCGGACGGGCAGCGCACGCGCTGCACCCAGCACCAGGTCGGTGCCGCCGGTGGTGCCGATCCAGGGTGCGTGGATGCCGAGCGCTTCGGCCTCGTTCCACAGCGCCAGGATTTCCTCGCCCTGCGGGTCGAGTGCGACGGTGACGAGATAGCGTCCCTGGTCCTCGGCGAAATACTGCACCACCGGATCGACCTCGGTGAGGTCCACCACCTTGGCGCCGATGCCGGAGGCGATCGCCATTTCAGCGAGCCCCACGGCCAGTCCGCCGTCGGACAGGTCGTGCACGGCGGTGGCCAGGCCCGAGCGAATGAGCTTACGCACCCAGTCCCCGGTGCGACGCTCATGTGCAAGGTCGACCGGCGGCGGCGCACCCTCGCGGCGGCCGAAGATGTCGCGCAGATAGATCGACTGTCCCATATGGGTGCCGCGCTCCGCCGGCGCCCCGACCAGCAGGATCACCTGGTTCTCGCCAGCGAAGCCCACACGCGCCATGCGGTTCCAGTCCGGCAGCAGTCCGACACCGCCGATGGTCGGAGTGGGCAGGATGCCCCGGCCGTTGGTCTCGTTGTAGAGCGACACGTTGCCGGAGACGATGGGGAAATCCAGCGCCCTGCAGGCCTCGCCGATGCCTTCAATCGCCTTGACCAGTTGGCCCATGATCTCGGGGCGTTCGGGGTTGCCGAAGTTGAGATTATCGGTGGCCGCCAGCGGCTCCGCACCGGTGGCGGTCAGGTTACGCCAGCATTCGGCCACCGCCTGCTTGCCGCCTTCATAGGGGTCGGCTTCGCAATAGCGCGGATTGACGTCCGAGGAGAAGGCGAGCGCCTTGGTCCGGTGGCCCTCGACCCGGATCACGCCCGCATCGCCGCCTGGGCGTTGCAGCGAGTTGCCCTGGATCAGCGTGTCGTACTGCTCATAGACCCAGCGCCGCGAGGAGGCCTGGTGACCGCCGATCAGGCGCAAGAGCGCGTCGCCGACATCCATGCGGGGCACGTCGGTCACAGGAGCGGGTTTGGCCGGCTCCACCCAGGGCCGATCATATTCCGGGGCCTCGTCGCCGAGTTCCTTGATCGGCAGGTTCGCCACTTCCTTGCCCTGCCACATCACCCGGAAGCGCAGGTCGTCGGTAGTCTTGCCCACAGTGGCGAAATCGAGCTCCCACTTCTCGAACACCGCGCGGGCCGCCGGCTCCTTGTCCGGATGCAGCACCATGAGCATCCGTTCCTGGGATTCCGAGAGCATCATTTCGTAGGGGGTCATGTGCTCTTCGCGCACCGGGACCTTGTCGAGATCGAGCTCGATGCC
>JAEZFJ010000401.1 GCA_023437755.1 Pseudomonadota bacterium | reverse complement strand
CGCGCCAAGGCGGCCTGGCTCTACGCGCAGTTCGTCACCTCCAAGACGGTGGACGTGAAGAAGAGCCATGTCGGGCTCACCTTCATCCGCGAGAGCACCATCCACGACAAGAGCTTCACCGAACGCGCCCCGAAGCTCGGCGGCCTGATCGAGTTCTACCGTTCGCCGGCCCGCCTGCAGTGGTCGCCGACCGGCACGAACATTCCTGACTATCCGAAGCTCGCTCAGCTCTGGTGGCAGGCGATCGGCGACGCGTCGTCGGGTGCCAAGACGGCGCAGGAAGCGATGGATTCGCTGTGCGCCGAGCAGGAAAAGGTGCTGGCGCGTCTCGAACGCTCCGGCGTTCAGGGCGACATCGGACCGAAGCTGGCGGATGAGCACGACATCGACTACTGGAACGCGGAAGCGGTCAAGGCCGGCAACCTCGCTCCGCAGCTGAAGATCGAGAACGAAAAGGAACAGCCCCAGACCGTCAACTATGACGAACTGGTCAAGAGCTGGCAGTCCAACTGAAGACTGAAGCAGACTACTGACGATCTCGCGCACCGCCCGGCCAAGCCGGGCGGTGTTTTCGTTCCCGCCGCTGTCCGCGTGGCCCGCGAGCAGGCATAAAAAAAGCGGCCATAAGGCCGCTTTTTCATCTGTTGTCTGCTACCGCTCAGCCCCCGACGAGGATCCCGTTCAGGCGGGTCAGTTCGGAGAGATAGTTCTCGATCCGCGTCCGGTGCTCGTAGTTGTCGACCAGCTCCATTTCGGCCTTTGCGGCGTCGATGCGCCGCAGCAGTTTGTCGCGGTCGAGTTCTTCGATCGAAATCGCAGATTCGGCGATCAGCGTGCAGCCAGCCGGCGATACGTCGGCGAAACCGCCGAATACGACATAGCGCAGAAACTTGCCGGCCGCATCCTTGACCGTGACGATACCCGGCTTGAGCGTCGTCATGAACGGCGCATGGTTCGCCATGACCGTCATTTCGCCTTCCGTTGCCAGAATGACAACTTCGCTAACCTCATCCGACAGCAGCAGACGCTCGGGAGAAACGAGTTCAAGATTGAAATTGCCAGCCATGACGCTTCACTTCTTCGATTGTTTGCAGACATACGACGGCGCGCAGGTTTTCCACACGCGCCGTCCGGTTCCGGTCATCAAGCGGCTTCGGCAGCCAGCTTCTTCGCCTTCTCGATTGCTTCTTCCATGGAACCAACCATGTAGAAGGCAGCTTCCGGCAGGTGGTCGTACTCGCCGTCGACCAGGCCCTTGAAGCCCTTGATCGTGTCTTCGAGAGCGACCAGCTTGCCCGGCGAACCGGTGAAGACTTCGGCAACGAAGAACGGCTGCGACAGGAAGCGCTGGATCTTGCGAGCGCGGCTCACGACCAGCTTGTCTTCTTCCGACAGCTCGTCCATGCCCAGGATGGCGATGATGTCCTGCAGCGACTTGTAGGTCTGCAGGATGCGCTGCACGTCGCGGGCGACGGTGTAGTGCTCTTCACCGACGATGCGGGGGTCCAGGGCGCGCGAGGTCGAGTCCAGCGGGTCCACGGCCGGGAAGATGGCCATTTCGGCGATGGAACGCGACAGCACGGTGGTGGCGTCGAGGTGGGCGAACGAAGCGGCCGGAGCCGGGTCGGTCAGATCGTCGGCCGGCACGTAAATGGCCTGCACCGAGGTGATCGAGCCCTTCTTGGTCGAGGTGATGCGCTCCTGCAGGGCACCCATGTCGGTGGCCAGGGTGGGCTGGTAACCCACGGCCGACGGGATGCGGCCCAGCAGAGCGGACACTTCCGAACCGGCCTGGGTGAAGCGGAAGATGTTGTCCACGAAGAACAGCACGTCCTGGCCTTCCTCGTCGCGGAAGTACTCGGCGACGGTCAGGCCCGACAGGGCGACGCGGGCACGGGCGCCCGGCGGCTCGTTCATCTGGCCGTACACGAGGGCCACCTTGGAGCCCGGACCGTCGGTCTTGATAACGCCCGATTCCATCATTTCGTGGTAGAGGTCGTTGCCCTCACGGGTACGCTCACCCACGCCGGCGAACACCGACACACCACCGTGCGCCTTCGCGACGTTGTTGATGAGCTCCATGATGGTCACGGTCTTGCCCACGCCGGCGCCGCCGAACAGGCCGATCTTGCCGCCCTTCAGGTAGGGAGCGAGCAGGTCGATGACCTTAATGCCGGTGACCAGGATCTCGGCGTCGGTCGACTGGGAGACGAAGTCGGGGGCGTCGGCATGGATCGGACGGGTGATCTTGTTGCCGACCGGGCCGCGCTCGTCGATGGGCTCGCCGATCACGTTCAGGATGCGGCCCAGGGTCTCGGGGCCGACCGGCATCTGGATGGCCGAACCGGTGTCGGTGACCTCCTGACCACGGACCAGACCTTCGGAGGTGTCCATGGCGATGGTGCGGACGGTGTTCTCACCCAGGTGCTGAGCGACCTCGAGCACCAGGGTCTTACCCTCGTTCTGGGTGTGAAGCGCGTTCAGGATGGCCGGCAGCTGGCCCTCGAAGCGCACGTCCACGACGGCGCCCATGACCTGGGTGATCGTGCCGACGTTGTTCTTTGACATGGTGAGCTCCTAGTCTTCCTTACAGCGCCTCGGCGCCGGAGATGATTTCGATCAATTCCTTGGTGATCTGAGCTTGGCGCGACCGGTTGTACTTGACGGTCAGGCCATTGATCATATCACCGGCGTTGCGGGTGGCGTTGTCCATCGCCGTCATGCGGGCGCCCTGCTCGGAAGCCTGGCTTTCCAGCATCGACCGGAACAGCTGGACCGCGAGGTTGCGCGGCAGCAGCGTGGACAGGATGCCCTCTTCGCTCGGCTCGAACTCGTAGATCGCCTTGGCGCCCTCGTCCTTGGCGGTGGCCGCTTCCGGCACCGCGAAGGGGATGAGCTGCTGACGGGTCACCACCTGCGAGATCGCCGACTGGAAGCGGTTGTAGACAACCGTGCAGACGTCGAACTCACCCGCCTCGAACATGGCGGTGATCTTGGCGGCGACGGCGTCGGCCTCGGGGAAGGTGATCCCCTTGCGGCCCAGGCCTTCGAAGCCTTCGATCAGATGGGCGCCGAAATCGCGCTTGATCTGCTCGCGGCCCTTGCGGCCCACCGGCAGGATCTTGACGGTCTTGCCCTCGCGCAGCAGCTGGCTGACGAGACGGCGGACGTCGCGCACGATCGACGAGTTGAAGCCGCCGCACAGGCCGCGATCAGCGGTCACCATGACGACCAGCTGGACATTGTCCTTGCCGGTGCCGGCCAGCAGGCGGGGAGCGCCCGCCTGCCCAGCCACCGACGCGGCCAGGGTGCCCAGCATCCGCTCCATGCGCTCGGCGAAGGGTCGCGCCGACTCCGCCGCGGTTTGCGCGCGGCGGAGCTTGGAGGCGGCGACCATCTTCATGGCCGAAGTGATCTTCCTCGTCGAT
>JAEZFJ010000360.1 GCA_023437755.1 Pseudomonadota bacterium | reverse complement strand
CCATAGGTCACCTTGTCGGCGCCCTCGCGGCCGTTGAAGTTCAGGTCGTAGACGTTCTCGACCCCCTGCACGTACATGGCGAGCCGCTCGAGCCCGTAGGTGATCTCGCCCGGTACCGGCGAACACTCGAAGCCGGCGACCTGCTGGAAATAGGTGAACTGCGACACTTCCATGCCGTCGCACCAGCACTCCCAGCCGAGGCCCCAGGCACCCAGAGTCGGGCTCTCCCAGTCGTCCTCCACGAAGCGGATGTCATGCAGGCGCGAATCGAGCCCGATCTCGGCCAGGGACTGAAGATAGAGGTCCTGAATGTTGTCCGGCGACGGCTTCAGGATCACCTGGAACTGATAATAGTGCTGCAGCCGGTTGGGGTTCTCGCCATAGCGGCCATCGGTCGGCCGGCGGCTCGGCTGCACATAGGCGGCCTTCCACGGCTTCGGCCCGAGCGCGCGCAGCGTCGTCGCGGTGTGGAACGTGCCGGCGCCCATCTGCTTGTCGTAGGGCTGCAGGATGACGCAACCCTGCGCCGCCCAGAAGTTCTGCAGCGTCAGGATCAGACCCTGGAACGAGTTCTTCGGATCCAGGTGAGCGGGGCGGGACGACATCGGCGGCACAATCCGGGGAGGGAAACGCGGCGGACCCTAGTGGCGGCGTGTGGGGTGGTCAAGCACGGGCGTTGACAAGCACCTGAAGAGCCCGCAAGCCGCTCCCATGCAGACCCTCGCCACCGATCACGACCTGTTGCGCCATATCGGCAGGGCCGCAGCGCCTCTGCTGGGCGCAGGGGGAGAAGCACGGGTCTATGATCTCGGCGACGGACGGATCGTCCGCATCGTCCGCAACGGTGCGCAGCGGGACCAGGTTCTCGCTCGGGCAGAGCTGCTGGGGGAAATCGCCGCCGGCGCGGCAGGGCTGCCGTTCCAGACGCCAGAGGTGCTGGACATCGTCGAGCACGACGGCAGGCTCGCCATGCTGGAGCGACGGCTCGACGGAACGCCGATGTCGCTGGCGCTGGCCTCGGCACCTCACCCGCTCCGGGAGCGCCTGCTGACAGGCTATCTCGAAACATCCCTGCGGCTGCGGGACATCGCTGTCACGCGAAGCTGGTTCGGTCCGCTGATCGGCGATCCAGCGCTGCGAGCCGATAGCTGGCAAGGGTTCCTGCAGAAGCGCCTTCGGCGGAGCAGCGAAACCTGCCCTGCCGATCTCCGCGACGCTGTTCTTCACCCGACAACCCTCGCGTTGCCGAAACCGGCAACACCACGACTGGTTCACCTCGACTACTTCGCCGACAACGTACTGGTTGCCGACGGGGCGGTCAGCGCGGTGCTGGATTTCAGTGTCTCGGCGCTCGCGGGCGACCCGCGCCTCGATGCATGGGGTGCCGTCGCCTACCTCGACCCGGAGATCACCCCCGCCGCAACCGACGGTGATCGGCGCTTCGCCCTCGACTGGCTGAGGGCCAGCGGTCTAGGGGCCGACTACCCTGCCGCCAAGCGCTGGCTTGCGGCCTACTGGTCCCACGCGGCGGACGATCTCACGCTGATGAGCTGGTGCCGGCGCATTCTCTCGGCCGATCCAACCTAGCGCCGCGTGTCCTCGTCCTTGCGCCCCGGCCGATAGGTGCCGTCCGGCCCCTGCTCCAGGTCGATCACATCGGGCCGCTCGCGTTCGCGCAGATCGCGCTCGCGGCGGATGCGGCGGACTTCCTCGTCCTCCGCCTTGAAGCTCTTGGTCCAGTCGCGCCAGATGCGGCGAACGCCGAAGACGATGATCAGCCCGATGATGGCAAGGATGAGGACGCGCAGCAGCATGGCGGTCATAGCCCGAACCGCGCCCAGGCGGCGCGATCCTCGACCGTAGCGGCCAATTCGTTCGACCAGCCGGCGGCAAAGCTCAACCGCGGCAGCCCGAACCAGCTTCGCTTTGGCGCGATGATCTTGAGCTGCACCTCGTCCCCATAGCGTTGGCGCAGGGTGGCGTGGAGATCGCCGATGGCATCGACCAGTCCCAGTTCCACCCCGCGCAGTCCCGTCCACCACTCGCCGGTGAACAGGGCGTCGTCGGAAGCCCGGAGCCGGGCACCGCGGCGCGCCTTCACATGATCGATGAACACCTGGTGGATGTCGAGTTCGAAGCGCTTGATGCGCTCCACGTCTTCCTGATTCTCCGGCAGGAACGGATCCAGCGTCGACTTGTTGCGCCCCGCCGTATGCACGCGCCGCTCGATGCCGAGCTTGTCGATGGCACCCACGAAGCCGAACCCCGCCATGATCACCCCGATCGAGCCAACAATGGAGCTCGGGTCAACGATGATCTCGTCCCCGGCCACGGCAATGAAATAGCCGCCCGAGGCCGCCGCGTCCTCGACAAACACCAGCACCGGCTTGCCATGCTGGTCGGCGAGGTCGCGGATATGCTTGCTGATCAGCCGGCTCTGCACCGGCGAGCCGCCCGGCGAATTGACCACGATCGCAACTGCCGGCGCCGACTTGATGGCAAAGGCGCGCTTGAGCAGCGGCGCCACGGTGGCGATGTTGAGCCGGCCCTGGCGCTGCTCGGCGGCGATCACACCATGCAGGCGCACCACCGGGATGATCGCCCCCCCGCGACCGGTCAGCCGTTGCAGCAAGTTGCGCCGTGGTGTGGTGGTGAGTTCCGCCATCGCCTGTCCCTTGAACCTGTGTGGGCGAGATTTAGGTGGTCCGGTCCGGGTTTACCAGTCGAGTGCGGCATTGCCACGGAAGATGGCGTCGAACTCGGGCGCAAAGGCACGACCATCATCGCCATGCAGGGGACGGCTCGCAAGCAGCGTCAGCGGCCCCCGCGATCCCTTGACACCCCGCACCAGCACCCGGCTGGCCGGCTCGCGCGGCCGCGGCGACAGCGGCAGCACCGCCAGCGCACCGAACCGCGGCTCCAGCGCCGCCAGCAAGGTTGCCAGCCGCTCGGCAGGATAGATGAAGATCACCTCGCCGCCTGCCCGGGCCGCCGCCGCTGCCACCCGCGCCCATTGCGCCAGCCGGTCCGCCGGCATGTGCCGCGCCGCAGCCCTGCCTCCGTCCGGTGCGGGCGTGCCCAGCGCAAAAAAGGGCGGGTTGGCGATCACCGCATCGAAGGCATTGTCGGCGAGCCCGGCTGAGCGACGCACCTCGGCCGGCGCATCGACATCCACGGCAACGACCTCGGCGTGCTCCGAAAGCCCGTTATCGGCGATGTTGTTTCGCGCCAGTTCCAGCGCCAGGGGTTCCCGCTCCGCCAGCAGCGCTTTGCCGGCCCGGCCGAGTTCGATCGCCACGAGGCTCGCCGTCCCGACCCCGGCGCCGAGCTCCAGCAGCCGCCCCGTTCCGGACCGTACCGCGGCCCCCAGCAGCACGCTGTCGAGC